>JADFKI010000057.1 GCA_022565015.1 Chloroflexota bacterium | reverse complement strand
AACCAAGTTTATCTTCTCTTGTCCTGGAAGGAGCTGAGAAAGGATATGAACTTTCAGCTACAACCCGTGACCGAACAGGGCCGACGTTTCGTAGAGCTTGTCGAGAAACACGCAGTCGATTTCGCCGCACGGGCCGACGAGCACGACCGCAAGGGCGATTTCCCGTTCGAGAACATAGAAGACCTGAAGCGCAGCGGGGCGATGGCCGCGACCGTGCCCGTGGAGTATGGCGGCCTGGGAGTGGAGTCGGTGCACGATCTGGCCGTGGGCATCAACCGTCTGGGGCGAGGCGACGGTTCCACCGCTATCGGCGTCACGATGCACCTGTTTCGTCCGTGGCGGATGACGCGTCGGCTCAAAGCTGTCAGGGAAGGCGGTAATGCCGCGGGAACAAGGCCCCTGGAAGACGACCTCAAACTAATCGGCGGCGGCAAAAAAGTAATTGCCGCGCTTCTCTCGGAGGCCGGCACTGACCTCGCTAGTCCCATGGTGGAGGCGAAGAAGACAGAGGGCGGTTGGCTCATCAGCGGCGCCAAGATATTCGGCACGATGTCCGAGGCCGCAGACACATTCGAGATCACGTGCCGCATATGGGACGGCGACTCGGGTTACAAGCGGGCCATAGCCACTGTGCCCGGCGACAGCCCCGGGATAGAGTCCAGGGCCGACTGGGACGCCCTGGGAATGCGGGGCTCTGGTAGCCATACCATAGTGTTCAGCGACTGTTTCGTCCCGGAATCGTCGCTCACGGTCGTCAGCCCATGGGGCGTGTGGAACGAGGGCATCCTAGTCAGCACCGGCGTGATCAATCTGGCCCTCATGGCCGTATTTCTTGGCATCGCGGAATCCGCCCGGGACATCGCCGTCGAGACTGCAAAAACCCGCAGAAACGGGCCGGATGAAGCCCGGCTTTCTTACAGTCCCTCCATACGACAGACGATAGCAGAGATCGAAATCGAGCTGGCCGCGTCCCGAGCCGTGCTAGGAAGATCGGCTAGCTTTGCCGATGAGTTCCTTGGAGGCCACGCCGACGGTGACATGCCTCTCGATGAGCTGAAAGACTTGGCAAAGGACATCCAGTGCTCCAAGTGGACGATCACACGCAAGGCGATTGACATCGTGGACAAGGCCATGACGGTATCCGGCGGCTCCGCGTATCTGGCATCCAGCGTGCTTTCGCGGTTGTATAGGGACGTCAGGGCCGGGCCGTTCATGCAGCCGTTCTCGCCCAACGAGGCATTCGACTTCATCGGCAAGATTACTTTGGGGCTGGAGGTTTAGGGATTTCCCCGACGCTGTCCACGACTTCGATAAGCTGAAGCCCAGGTAGGGTTATCACGACGTATGAGGGGGTATTTAGGCGCTTCCATAGCGCGTAGGGGTCTGTGCCCGTATTTCGGGCCGCAAAGAGTGATATGACCGTGCCGTGGGCCACTACGGCCAGGCTGCGGCCTTTATACCCCCGTAGAAAGCTCTCAAGGGCCTCTGAGAACCTCTGGTGGGCCTCATTGGCCGTTTCCCTGCCGAAGACCAGCTCATTGGGATTATCGAACAGAGAGTGGACGGCGTTGTCGAAGTCCTCACTGTCGTGAAAATATCCGACGTCGCTTCTGTCGTGCTCGTGCAGTCCCTCAACACGGTGGAACGGCTTTCGCAGCGTCTGGGCGAGCAGCTCTCCGGTCTCGACGGCCTTGGGCTCCGTGCTGGATATGACCGAGTCCACGGCATGGCCGGCGAGCCGGTCGGCAACGCTCGCGCAGAGAAGGCGGCCCTCACTCGACAGCTTCCACCTGTTCGCCGGAACGTCGGGGTCGATTTCAGGCGACGAGTGCTTTACGAGAATGAGCTTCATTGAAATTCAAAACGGCTCTCCACAGTTCTTGGAACTATGGAGAGCCGTAAATTATCTTACGTTTGGCTTCTGAAGCCTAACGCCTAAACTGTCGAGAGCTTCGACGGCTTAGTAGCGGAATGAAGATCCGCCACCTGCGCCCGCGCCGCCCCTGTCGCGCTGCTGGCTGTAGCAGTCACTGCAGTAGACGGGTCGGTCGCCTCGGGGTCGGAAGGGCACCTCTGTGTCCTTGCCGCACTGGGCGCAGACTGCCGGATGCATCTCGCGGGGTCCGCCGAATCCGCCGCCGCCGCCGCCGCCGCCAAATCCACCGCCGCCGCCAAATCCGCCGCCGCGGTTCGCCCTGCGGGACGCTCTGCATGAGGGGCACCGCTTGGGCTCGTTTGTATACCCTTTGTCCGCGTGATACTGCTGGTCGTCAGCAGAAAACACGAAGGTCTGGTTGCACTCCACACATGATAGGTCTCTATCCTGAAAAGCCACTGATGATCTCCTTACCCTTACTGGGAAAAATATATTGGGCTACAAATGACCACCAGGGGATTCGCCTTGAAGGAAAAGCCATGGGGATTACTATGTAGTACCATTCTTAGTGTACCACTTCAATGACAGTTTCTCAAAGCCAATATTCTGTCCCTCCGGATGAAATTCGTGAGGCGATGAGGCTCAAGGTTTCGTTGGGTACACACTGGGAAATCTGACCACTCCCTAATGACAGTCGCCAATAATAGAAGACGGGATTGCCAAGGCAATCCCGTCATTACTTTAGTTCCAATTATTCGTGAAGCCCAGTGCGGTGAACGCAAGGCCCTAAACGGCGACCTCCAGGGCCTCTTCATCCGGCACCGGCCCCTTGAAATCGCAAGACGTGCACCGTGCGTTGGTCCTGCCCACGGCCAGGAGCATCTTGCCGCACTCGGGGCAGTGCTGGGTCAGCGGACGCTGGTTGACGGCGAAGGTGCACTTAGGGTACGCCGAGCAGCCATAGAATTTCCTGCCGCCCTTGCCTCGCTGTTTTCGCTCCACGAGATCGCTTCCGCATTCGGGGCAGTCCACGCCGACGCGGAGAAGCAGCGGCTGCGCGTTCTTGCAGTCGGGGAATCCGCTGCACGAAAGAAACCGGCCATACCGTCCCGATTTTATTACCATCGGCTTTCCGCACTGCTCGCAGACCTCGTCCGTCTCCTCATCGATCTCGTCCCTCGGGACCCTTTCGGCCTCCTTCATGGCCTTCTCGATGGACTTGTCGAAGGGGCTATAGAACTCTTGGAGCATGGGCTCCCATTTCAGGGTCCCCTCGGCGATGTCGTCGAGCTGCTCCTCGATCTTCGCGGTAAAGCCCACGTCCATGATGTCGGGGAAATGTGCGATCAGAAGCTTGGTGACGGCCTTGCCCAGCTTCGTTGGCCATAGCCTTCCCTGGTCTTTTTGCACGTAATCCCTGTCGACGATCGTCCCGATAATGGGGGCGTAGGTGCTGGGACGTCCGATTCCCTGCTCCTCCAGAGTTCGGATGAGCGATGATTCGTTGTATCGAGGCGGAGGCTGGGTAAAGTGCTGCTCCGGCAAGATGCCGAGGCACTGCAGGTCGTCGTTCTTTGCCATCTCCGGAAGGGGGGCAGTCTCCTCATCCTCGCCCTCCGTGGCATCGTCGCGGTCCTCCATGTAGACGGCACGGAATCCCGGAAACTTCAGCACTGAGCCCCGCGCCTTGAAGACGTACGCAGAAGAAGACTTCGTACTCTGTGCGTTGATATCGACGTTCGTCGAGTCGAACAGGGCGTCAGTCATCTGGCTTGCGACCATCCGCTTCCAGACCAGGTCGTACAGTCTAAACTGGTCGGAGTTGAGGTACTGCCGCACCGACTCCGGATTCCGCTGAACGGAGGTGGGCCTGATTGCCTCGTGGGCCTCCTGGGCGCCCTTGACTTTCCTCTTGTAGACCCTGTAGGAGTCCGGGACGGACTCGTTTCCATACTTGGCGCGAATGTACCTGCTTGTCTCCGCCAGGGCCGTCTCCGCCACGTTTGTGGAGTCTGTTCGCATGTATGTGATCAGACCGACCGAGCCCTCGTCTCCGATGGTCATTCCCTCGTAAAGCTGTTGGGCAATTCGCATCGTGCGGCTGGCCGTGAACCGAAGCTTCCGCGAAGCCTCCTGCTGCATCGTGCTGGTGATGAACGGCGGCGCCGGCCGGCTCTTGGTCTCTCGTTTTCGTACGCTCGTGACGACGAAATTCGCGCCTTCCAGGTCGGCGGCGATGGCGTTCGACCGCTCGCCGTTGGGCAGCTCTATCTTGGCCTTTTCTCCCTTGATCGAGTGCAGGCCAGCCTTGAACTCGATCTGCTTCCTGCCGTTCGGGGACTTCTTGGTCAGATTCGCGTCGATGGACCAGTACTCGACCGGTGTGAACGCGTCGATTTCCGCCTCGCGGTCGACGATAAGGCGGAGCGCAACGGACTGCACTCGACCCGCCGAGAGCCCGCGCCGGACCTTGCCCCAAAGAACCGGGCTCAGGCGGTAGCCGACCAGCCTGTCCAGGATGCGTCGCGCCTGCTGCGCGTCTATGAGGCGAGTATCCAGCTCTCTCGGATGTTCGAACGCCTCCTTGATGGCCTCCCGGGTTATCTCATGGAAGACCACGCGCTTGACCTTGGCGGGATTTATCTTGGCGGCTTTCAAAAGGTGCCAGGATATGGCCTCGCCTTCACGGTCCGGGTCTGTGGCAAGGTATATCGTATCGGCTTCCTTAGATGCCTTTGTGAGCTCGGCGACGATCTTCTTCTTGTCGGGCAAAATATCGTAAGTGGGGTGGATTCCTTTTTCGTCCACCTCCACGCCCATCTTGCCTCTTGGAAGGTCTCTTACGTGACCCATGGACGCCTTGGCTACATACTTGTTTCCAAGAAAACGGCCCACTGTGCGGGCCTTGGCCGGTGATTCAACTATTACTAAGTCTTTTGCCATCTCTCACACTACTGTTTGATATTCTGCGGGGGCCTCCCTGATTCTGATGTAGTTCATGCCCCCGACCTGCTTAACTATACCTTTTAATTCCATCATAGCAAGTGAGCTACTGACCGTAGAGATACCCAATTCGGACTCTCGAATAACCTCGTCAATATGAATCGGGTCGTATGTTACATATCGTAGCACCTCGGCCTCGGTCTCGTCTTCTGGGAACAGCGCCACCATTTCGATCTGACTGCCGACGGAGGTCAGATTCAACTCCTCGAGAACGTCCGCGTAATTGCTGACCAGCTTGGCGCTGCCGTCCCTTATGAGGCGGTTAGTGCCGCTGCTGCCGGGTGAAAATATGTTGCCGGGCACGGCGAAAACCTCTCGATTCTCGTCATTGGAGTGCCTTGCGGTTATCAGCGCGCCGCTGGTCTCTCCCGCCTCGATCACGACGGTGCCCAGCGTCATGCCGCTCAGGATCCTGTTTCGACGGGGAAAGTTCTTCGAGTCCGGCCGCGTGCCGAGCGGGTGCTCAGATACCAGTGCGCCGTTTTCGACGATCTGGCCCGCCAGGAGCTCGTGCTCCCTGGGATAGATTACGTCGATACCGCTGCCCATGACGGCGATAGTCCGACGCCCGGCATCGAGGGCAGCCTTGTGGGCTATGGCGTCAATGCCCCGAGCCAGGCCGCTCACGATCGTAATCCCCGCGTTGGCGATGTCGTAGGTGAGCCTGTGTGCGACCTGCCTGCCGTATGCCGTGGGCCGACGCGTGCCCACGACCGCAACCGAGCGTTCGTCCTCAGGCAGCAGGCTTCCCTTGACGTAGAGGACGGGCGGGACGTCGTAGATCTCCTTGAGCCGGCTCGGAAATGCGTCGTCGTGCCAGGTAAGCGCCTGGATGTCGTTTTCGACGATACGCGACAGCTCCTCATCGGGGTCTACCTTGGGCCGGCGGGATGTAATCGAGCTCATCGTCCGGCTGTCCAGCCCCGCGGCCTTTAACGACCCGGCTTGCGCTTCCCAAGCCTCTCTGAGAGAGCCGAAGAAGCTCTCGAGCAGCTTGAAGCGAACGCGCCCAATGCCCGGGATGCGACTGAAGGCGACCCAATATTTCAGTTCGTCTGATTCCATGAGCGACGCCAATTCTAGCACAAGTCTTCAAAGTGGCAATCGTGCATGCATGCAGTCATGCACAAGCGATTATCACTGCAGAAAG
Source organism: Chloroflexota bacterium (assembly GCA_022565015.1). Classification (GTDB taxonomy): domain Bacteria; phylum Chloroflexota; class Dehalococcoidia; order Lucifugimonadales; family JADFKI01; genus JADFKI01. The sequence goes on along the minus strand of JADFKI010000057.1, from coordinate 8,961 downwards.
GACAACTGCCGGGGAAGAGAAGATTTGGCGGAGAGGATGGGATTCGAACCCATGGTGCCGTGAAGCACACACGATTTCCAGTCGTGCCTATTCGTCCGCTCTAGCACCTCTCCGCGTAAAAAGCCCGTGGGACGGTCCATTGCTTTTTGCGGTGGCGGAGAGAGCGGGATTCGAACCCGCGATGAGATTACTCCCATACTGGTTTTCGAGACCAGCGCCTTCATCCGCTCGGCCATCTCTCCGGACAGAAAAATTATAGCACAGGGATATTCTCAGCTGGACACCGATGTAGATCAACCATTCGTTCGTGATGACCTTTGTGACCCTAAGCTCGGTCGGTTTCTTTGGGCTTCACGCCGTAACGAAATTGCATTAAATCTCTTATCACCATTTTGGCTGGATTGGTGCCCCGCCGCTGCATAAATCTCTAAAATGACGAGCCCTAAACCCAGCGTTCCAAACAGCGCTGAAGAGAAGATTTACCGAGGTTAAATAGAACATTCGAGGTTCGCTAATTTCCTCTGAATTCGGGATTTCAGTCATCGGGTTAATGTTCTGCAATCCCCAAAAGTTTTTGCACAAGTCTCTGACACTTTGCGATTTAAACGTTATCGGGAAAGCAGATGGATTGGCCCTCAAATCCACCCCGAATGGCACATGTGCAAATCTGTTTCGTATTTTTGCGACTAACTTAAGGTCGTCCCGCGAATGGTCTCCGATCAAGTCAAGTGCATGCGACAGATTTATTCTCGCCTCGAAAGTTCCCAAGGCGCTATTTGATCTAAATATCTCTCGTATTTTAGCTCCCTCAACGAAATGCTTCGCAATTGCTTCCTTCAGCAACTCTTCCAAATACGCAACACTAATAATTGTGACCGCATAATCCGACTTTTTGTTGTCGATCAACTCATTCACCACTTTAAAATGGGTCTGAGCCTCAGGCGGAATAACCATTTTGCTCTCCTACTCGATCAGCGATGTTGCCTTGGCCAAGTACTCATCTAGTCCAAAATTTCCCACATAGAACTCCATGCCTTCGTAAACAATACAGTCTGCGGTGGTGCAAATCTCATTGCACGTTACGACGATACCAGCGATGCCCGGGCCGGAAGAATTATAGCATTGAGACATTCTCAAAAGAGTCTATTCTGGTCTTCGTATGGAACGGGTTCATGCTCCCCTAAGGCAACGGCGAGGGCAGCGTGGGAAATACTGCGTGCTTGGATGCCTTGGCCCAAAAAACTTCAGTAATGTCAGGGCTGAAACAGCCTTAGCCAATCCTGGGTAGTATGAACTCCTCGATGGCTACGGCAAGCCCGTCCTCGTCCACGGATGGCGCGACGTAGTCCGCGATCTCCTTCAGCTCATCGGGCGCGTTCCCCATCACGATGCGCAGCCCGCACGACTCCAATAGCGGCAGGTCGTTGTAGCTGTCTCCGGCGCCGATGAAGCTAGCGGCATCGAGCCCAAGGTTAGAGCTGAGCCATTTGACGGCGGTCGCCTTATTGACGCCGTCCCGTGTGAAATCCACCGCCCAGAGGCCGTTGTAGGGAAGATAGACCTTTACGACATGCAGGTCGGGGTGCCGGCTGAACAGGCCGACTACTTCGTCTGCTTTCGAGTCCTCGAGGTCCAGCGCCGATACCCTCGTGAGGTCCCACCGGGCTATCTCTTGATGGTCCGTTACGGTGCCGCCGGGATGAGTGGCGAGAAATTCGACGTCAAGGCCAACCAGCGTTGAGATTACGTGTTGAGCAACATCTGGTTTCAGGGGCTCGCTCCACAACTTCTCGCCGGTTGTTGGGTCCAAGATCAGTGCGCCGTTGTCCGATACCTGGGGCATCGTCAGGCCGAGCTGTCTTGCGAACCTCAGGACGTCGGAAGGCTCTCGGCCGGTCGCGATGCTAACGCCAAGCCTGTCCTTCAGCTTGGCAATGCCCTCGGCGACGGGCCGAGAGATCTGCTCGTCCCTGCCGATCAGGGTGCCGTCCAGGTCCACGAAGAAGTGCTTGTAGCCGCTGTTCTTGTTCAAACCAGGCTCCCAAATACCGTAAGAATTAGCTGGGCAATCCTAATAGCCGCCCTTCGACAGGCTCGGGACGAACGGTTCCTGACGATCCGCACTTACTATATCTTCCGTTCGTCCTGAACTCGTCGAAGGACCCTCTGCAAGTCCGGCTCGGGGTGATACGCCAACCCCCAACCCCCCGGCCCCTTACCCCCTCTGCTGCCCTCCCGTTATCTGCAATGCCGTGCCCGTCACCCATCGCGCGGCGGGGCTCGCGAGATACCGCACCGCCTCGCCGATATCTCGCGGCGTGCCTGCGCCCATCGGGTAGCCCAGCTGCCTGTCCATGACCTCCTCGGGAGACCAGCCGAAGTCTCGTGACAGGATGAGCGCCGGCATGATGGCGTTGACGCGAACGCCGTACTGAGCGACCTGTGCCGAAAACGCGATCGTAAGGCCGCGAACGCCCGCCTTTGTTGCGTTGTAAGCCGGAGACACACCAGCCCGGCCCGACTTCGCGGACTGCGAGCTCATATTAATTATGCACCCCCTGCCCGCCTCCAGCATAGGCTTGAGCGCCGCCTTGGAGCAGTAGAACACGCCGCTAAGGTTCACGTCGATGGTGCGACGCCACTCCTCGTCCGGCAGGTCCCAGACGTTGCCTTTCGGTTCGTCGATGGCCGCGTTGTTCACCAGGATGTCCAGACGACCGTACTCGCTCAAAGCAAGCTGGACCAGGGCCTTATCGTCCTCGGGCCTGCTCGTGTCCATGACGGTGCTGACGGCCTCCCCACCTGCGGCCCGAACGCTGTCCACGGTGCCGCCTGCATCCTGAAGATCGCCGATGACTATCTTTGCCCCGGCCTCCGCGAGAACGAGGGCGATGCCTCGGCCTATGCCCTGGGCGGCTCCCGTCACTATGGCCACCTGGCCGTCCAGCCGTGTAGAGTCCGTCATATTCTCACCTCAACTTCGAAAGCCGGTTTCATTACGCAGGCGCGATTCATGTTTGCGAACGACCTCTGCAAGCCTCGCTATCCAATTAGCCTGAGCCAAAGTATAATCGGGTAAAATTGTCTTGCAACCCACGGGAGGCGGAAATGGTAGACCACACAGCGTACTTCAACGGCGAATGGGTCCCTTTCAGCGAGGTGAAGATCAGCCCCCTGGATAGGGGCTTCGAGGTAGGCGACGTGGTGTTCGACGTGGCCAGGACCTTCAACGGCAAGAGCTTCCGAATGAAAGAGCACATCGACAGGCTCTATCGCTCGCTGAAATACGTTCGAATCGACACCGGTCTGAGCTTCGATGAGATGATGCAGGTGAGCGAGGAGATCATAACTCGAAACGAGCCTCACAGGGCAGAAGCCGGAGACTTCACCGTCAGGCAGTTCGTTACGAGGGGCGCCGGGGCCTGGACCCACAACGCGGGGCCGCCGGCGATATGCGTCTACGTCCAACCCATCGGCTTCCGCAGGTTCGCGCGGTTCTACAGTGAGGGTGCGCACGGCGTAATTCCAAGGACACGAAGCTATCCGGTCGAGGCGCTGGACCCCAAGGTGAAGCACTATAGCCGGATGAACTTCAATCTGGCCGAGCTTGAGGTCGCCGATATCGACCCCGAGGCGTGGCCCATAATGACCGACCTCGACGGCAACATCACCGAGGGCACGGGCTACAATGTCTTCATGGTCAGCGACGGTGTCATTCGCACCGCGGGCGACAGGAGCATCCTGCAGGGAATTTCACGGGCCACCGTCTTCGACCTGGCCGAGCAGCTCAATATTCCGATCGTCGAAGAGGAGCTTCAGCCCTACGACCTCTACAACGCGGACGAGGCCTTCTTCTCCGGCACGAGCCCTTGCGTACTCCCCGTCACCAGGGTGGACAAGCGTGAGGTCGGCGACGGCAAGCCCGGCCCCATCACCCAGCAGTTGCTTGCGGCTTGGAGCGAGCGGGTCGGCGTGGACATCGTCGGCCAGGCGGAGCGCTTCGCCGGGCTGAGCTGAGCTCTTACCTCTCCCCCAACAACCAAGATACAAGCGGGCTTTACAATCGCGACCTGCGTGTGGACGAGATGGGGGAGAGGTCGTCTACGCATAAGTTCAGTCAATACGGACCATCACTGTATGAACTCGGATGATCAGCACGTGGAAGAACCTACCCCCTGGCATACAACGCCGAGCCTTTGGAGGCGGCTAAAACCTCAAGCTAGGCGAATGCGCCGTGATTCTACTTCAGCCGAGGACAAGCTGTGGCAGCAGCTGAGAAGACACCAAGTTGGTGGTCTGAAATTTAGGCGGCAGCATTCCCTCGGACGTTTCGTAGTTGACTTCTATTGTGGGGAAGCTGGTCTAGTAATCGAAGTTGATGGTCCCATCCACGATGGTCTTGAGGAACAAGACATTTTGCGCCAAGAATACATTGAAGCCCTGGGATTCAGAGTATTGCGATTCACAAATCACCAGATTGAGAATTCGCTAGACTCCGTTGTTGATAGTATTCGCAAGGCGCTCTGACCTCTCCCCCAACCCCCTCTCCGCGCGCGGAGAGGGGGCAATCTAAGCATAGCTTCGACTTAAGATTATTGGGGGGAGAGGTCCGTTCTCCCCTACATACATGCGAAAATATCTGAGAAGTGGCATGGCGCCAAACCTCTATTCCGTGCATGTAGAGGAGAACCCTTAAAACAGCGTCTTCTAAAAACTGCCTGGGGTTGTCCGACTCCATAATTTGAACATCTTCGGACTCTCCGATACCTCTAGTGGATAGAGACCGGAGTCCGTCCCCACGGACCGATTCTTCGGAGAGGCGCCCCCTACGACGACGCCTTCAGGTGCTTGCCGAGGAGGTCCAGCGTTGCCTGGGCCGACTGGCGCTTGTTGCCGTCGCGATCGCCCGCGTCGGTGTGGATGCGCTCCGCTTCCTCCAGCCCATCGGGGCCCGCTATGCCCAGGTAAAACGTACCGATGGGCAGACCGGAGCTTCCGCCCGTGGGGCCCGCCACGCCGGTGACCGAGACCGCGTAGTCGGTGCCGACGAGATCGCGTACGCCTTTGGCCATGGCGATTGCCATTTCAGGGCTGACGCTCCCCTTTGTCTCGTAGAGCTCGTCGGGAACTCCCAGCACTTTCTGCTTTATGCCGCCCGTGTAGGCGATGACTCCGCCGGGAAAGAACTTGGAGCTACCGGGTACGGTGCTGAGCATGTAGCCGATCAGGCCACAGGTATCGGCCTCGGCAACGGAAACCGTAGCGTTCCGGGCGTTCAACAGCTCGGCGATCTCTTCTACTTTCATACAGAACTTCTCCCGCTCAAAGGATCATGTGCCTACTCGGACGGTGCCCGTTATGCGCTTCAGGGTCGCCAGGGCGGACAGGGCCGAGAGCACGCCGGTCTTGGGGTTCGTGGAAGAGGGAATGTTTTCTATCTTTATGGCCAGCCTGCCAAACTCGCCCTCGACCTGAATTTCGTGGGTATTGCGGTCCACGGTGGGATCGGCGTAGATGCGAATAGTCGTCTCGTGAGGCCCGATGCCCGCCATGCTCAGCGCCGCCGACACGTTTACGTTGGCGGGAAAGAGCTTGCAGGCCTCTTTGACCGGCCCGTCGAAGACTATGGTCGGCTCGACAACGGCATCGAGGTCAACGCCCGAAGCCAGTACGCCGGGCGCGCCCCTCAGGCCGTTCGGAGGCTTTCGCGTAATCATCGTTATGGAGTCTATGCGTCCGGCCGCCGCCGAGGCCACGCCGTCCAGCCCGGCGATGGCGCCGGACGGAACGTAGATGGTAGCGCCGTGCTTTTTGGCCAGGTCAAACAGGTCATCGCGTTCAAGAAGCGCTCCGCAGCTCAAGGCGAGCAGGTCCTTCCCCTGGGAAAGCGTTTCAAATGCTATCTCTTCGAGGGCTTCGCCTGTGGCGGCTTCGACCACAATGTCGACGATTGGAACCAGGTCCTTCAGCTCGACGACCGCCGGCGGTGAGCTTAGACTCCTGGCGAAGGCGCGCACCTTCTCAAGGTTTCGGCTGCTCATCGCCTTCAGCGAAGCGCCCGGTACGGAGCCCTTGTCGAGCTCCACGGCTACCTTCTGGCCGATTGTGCCGCACCCAATAATTCCAATTTCCTTGTTTGCCGTCATGGGCACATATTAGAGGGGCTTGAAGGGTATGTCAAAGCATGGACAGCCATATTCCGGACACGCGGCGGGACCCAGGCTTGTACGGCGGTAGTGGCTTTTGCTACACTGCGTATCACCGGCATCGGCAGCATCCAGCCAATATTTGAGAAACGAGATCTCGGAGCTATGACTGACGAACGATTGACGAACGACGATGTTCGACACATCGCCCTCCTGGCACGCATCGGAATGACCGACGAAGAGGTCGAGCTGATGCGCGACCAGCTGTCACACATTCTGGAGAACTTCGACATCCTGAGGCAGGTGGACACCGAGGGAGTGGAGCCGACCGGGCACTCGGTGAACGTCACCTCAGTCATGCGGGAGGACAGGTCGCGGGAATCGCTGTCCAGGGAGGACGTCCTCGGCAACGCACCGCTCGTCGAGGGCGACCGCATCAGGGTCAGGGCCGTCCTCGAATAGTCTTTTTCGCTCAACTAAAAAAGGCGAGACTCTATTCGCATTATCTGATCGCGATGTATGTTGACGCCTGTCATAAATTGCGACAAAACGAATCAAAAACAATTTGACGATCTAATATCGACAATCCGCTGAGCTAAAAAAATGGAAACCTCTGAATTTAACGGGCTCACCATTCACGGGGCTAGAGAGCTGCTGGACCGAGGCGAGGTATCGTCCGTCGAGCTGACCCAGGCGGCGCTCGACCGCGTAGGACAGGTCGACGGCCGCGTAAAGGCGTTCGTGACCGTCACCGGGGAGTTCGCCCTGGCGCAGGCAAAGCGCGCCGATGAACGTATAGCCGAGGGAAATGCCGGGCCTCTTACGGGCGTGCCGATGCAGCTCAAGGACAACATGTCCACCAAGGGCATCGCGACGACGTGCTCATCACGCATGCTGGAAAATTACGTCCCGCCGTACGACGCCACGATAACTCGAAAGGTCTTCGACGAGGGCGCCGTTCTGGTAGGCAAGGGCAACCTGGACGAGTTCGCAATGGGCTCCTCCACGGAGAACTCGGCGTTCTTCCAGACGCACAATCCGTGGGACCTGGAGCGTGTGCCCGGAGGAAGCAGCGGTGGACCGGCTTCAGCGGTGGCCGCGGGCGAGTGTGTTTACGCGTTGGGTTCGGACACGGGCGGCAGCATCCGACAGCCCGCCTCCCTCTGCGGTATCGTCGGCATGAAGCCGACCTACGGCCTCGTCAGCCGATACGGCCTGGTCGCCTTCGCCAGCTCGCTGGACCAGATCGGTCCACTTACCAAGGACGTCGAGGACTGCGCCATCGTCCTCAACGCCATCGCGGGCCACGACCCCAACGACTCGACATCCATCAACATTGACACCCCGGACTACACGAAGGCCCTGGTGCCGGACCTGAATGGGCTTCGCATAGGTGTGCCAAAGGAGTACTTCGTTGACGGCATGGAGCCGGGAGTCGAGCAGGCCACTCGAAAGGCGATCGATGTGCTGCAAGGCCTTGGCGCGGATATCGTGGAGACGTCGCTTCCGCACACGCCGTATTCGCTGGCCGTCTACTACATATTGGCGCCCTCGGAGGCATCGGCGAACCTTGCCAGGTACGACGGCGTGAAGTACGGCTACTCCGCCCAGGACGCGGACAGCATGTGGGACGCCCTGGAAAAGACGCGTCAGCATGGCTTCGGGCCGGAGGTCAAGCGCCGCATGATGCTGGGGACCTACGCCCTTTCGGCAGGGTACTACGACGCGTATTACAAGAAGGCGCAGCAGGTCCGGACCCTGATTCGCCAGGAGTTCGAGACGGTCTTCCAGGAGCTGGATGCGGTGGTCATGGCTACCTCGCCGTCGGTCGCCTTCAAGCTGGGCGAGAAGATGGACGACCCGGTCCAGATGTACCTGAACGACATTCTGACAATGCCCGCAAACATCGCGGGCATTCCGGGAATCTCCGTTCAGGGCGGCATGTCCGATGGGCTGCCGGTAGGCTTCCAGATCATGACGAAGCCCCTGAACGAAGAGACGTTGCTACGCATCGCCTACGCCTACGAGCAGGCGACCGACTGGCATGCGATGAGGCCGGAGCTTTAGGCTGCTCCAATAAAGCTACGTCTCGGCCAGGGTAGGCAAGGATTCTCCCCACGCCCACCCTGGACCCTTCGCACCACTCAGGGTGACAGACGCTTCTACCGTCATTCCGATCCCGATACATCGGGAGAAGAATCCAGGAAGCATCGTGACTCCAATATAGCTACGTCTCGGCCAGAGTAGGGCAAGTATACTCGCCCCGCCCACCCTGGACCCTTCGCACAACTCAGGGTGACGGACGCATCTGCCGTCATTCCGACCCCGACGCATCGGGGGAAGAATCCAGGAAGCATCGTGACTCCAATATAGTTACGTCTCCTCCAGGGTAGGGCAAGGATTCTCCCCCCGCCCACCCCGGACCCTTCGCACCACTCAGGGTGACGGACGCATCTGCCGTCATTCCGACCCCGAAGCATCGGGGGAAGAATCCAGGGAAGGTCTCGCAACTTCGTAAACCCCTAGTCGGCGGCGGACGTTAAGGGTGCAAAACGGGCCTCCAGTTCGGCCAGCAGCTTCCGCTCCCTTGGCTCCAACTCCTCAGCAACCCAGTCGATAATCCAGCGAGGGTCGTCGGCGGTATCGTCGATGAGCAGTCGCCTAACAATATCCAGCTGCTCCTTTTCGCTCATCCGGTCTCTCACGATGGAGCAGACGAAGGCCTCCTCGTTTTCGAAGTGGTCGAACTCGAGGACGCGCAACCCCATGACCCGCCTGTAGAGATGCCTGCGGGTACGGGCGACGACCTTTTGCT
>JADFKI010000301.1 GCA_022565015.1 Chloroflexota bacterium | reverse complement strand
GTTGCCGGTGACCTGCTTCATCAGGGCGTCAGTGTCGTGGGGCTGCTCGCTGCTCGCCCAGGCGACATACTGGTCGGGGCGCACCAGGACCAGGCGGGACTCGTACGCCTTACGCCCCGCCTCATGGGAATCTCGCACTACCTTGAGGGGCACGCCCTGGGACTGTGCCGCACCTCGAAAGGCAGCGATCGCCTGTTCCTCGGCGCCGAATGCGAGAAGGGTGAAGTCCGCACCCAGCTCCTCGAAGACGTTGCGGCCTGATGACAGGGGTTGTGGGGCCAGATGGTGACCGGGCCGGGCCACATATGTATGGCTGCCCTGGACACCGCAAACGGAATCGGGGGGCCCCAGAACCACTGGCGAGCCCTCGTAGTGCGGCTCATATGACTTCTGCTGAAGGCTCTCACGCGCCTGCAACTGCCGCCACGCTCCCTCGAACTCCTCCAGGTCGCGGTCTGGACTATAGCGCTCCAAGAAGGAACGGTCTCCCCTGATGCCATCGGCTATAACGCCTTCGCCCGTTTCCAGAAATATGGGCCGCCTCTCCTCACTATAGGAGTCCAGCAGCGGCTCGCCTCCCCAGCCTTCCAGGGCTGCGGCAAGCTTCCACCCCAGGTTTGCCACGTCGTCGAGGCCCGTGTTCAGACCATACGCGCCGTACGGAGGGTGAGTGTGGGCGGCGTCGCCCGCTAAAAAGGCACGCCCTTGCCGATAAGTATTGGCGATTGCAATTCGCAGCTCCCAAAAACCAATATGATCGAAGGTGCAGGACAGAGAGAATCCGGCGGCACGCTGAATCAGGCCCTGAAAATCGTAGTCTTCAGCGGTCGCGTCCCGTGGTACGGGTGCGTGGAAGAACCACCCCTCTCCAACATCGATTCGGCCAAAGAACTGCCAGACGCCGTTCAGGTCTGGGTGAAGCACGCGATAGGTGGTCCGCTCGGGAAAGCGCTTCAGCCCTTCGTGGAGGTCCCGGGACCGAAAGACAGCCAGCAGCATGCGCTGGTCGAAGTCGGTTCCGCTCCTATCTATGCCTGCCTGCTCCCGGACAGTGGAGCGCGGGCCGTCGCAGCCCACGACGTATTCGGCCTCCAGGACTCGCTTCCCCGGCCCGTCCGCCTCGGCAATCGTGATTCGAACGCCGTGCTCGTCCTGCTCGATGGTTTCCGCCGACCATCCGAAGAGGGTCGTGACGTCGGGAAGACCGGCCAGCCGCCTGCGCAGTACCTTTTCCGTCAGATACTGGGGCAGCCGCTCGTTGGCCTGAAAGTAGAAGGCACCGACTGCCTCGCGGCCCTCAGGGGCGAACCAGTAGTCGCTCATCAGGTCGCCGTAGGCGGTGATCGCCCCGATTGGATAGCCGGAGGGCGCTACTCGCTCGGCCCTGAGCTCATCGACGACGCCCCAGAAGTAGAAGTGCTCGAGTGAGCGCTGCGTAAGGTTCTGTCCCTTGGGAATCTGCTGCGGCGTGAGATGACGTTCGACCAGAGCGCATGATACTCCCCGAAGCCCAAGGTCTACGGCGAGCGCCACGCCGACGGGGCCCCCTCCCACGATGATCACCTGGTAGCGTTGTTCCATATCAACCTATACATTTCAGATCGAATTCAGTGAGGTATTAGCCTAACTTTCCGGGACAGCGCAGACTATATTGCCCCTTGCAGATGTTGTCAATCGCCGTCTGCTCGTCCCACTTCAGGAAAATTCATATGTGGCCCGCACGAAAGCGGCAGGAGAGAAGACGGTGTTGCCACTCGCTCTGGACCAGAGGCCACCAGCCGAGTTTGCGGCTGCGGGGGTGGGGTTACCTAATGAACCACTGTGAATTCGCTTTGGATGGCTAAGCCGTACCGCCGCTATGTGCTCCCTGGAGCGGCATTTGTTGTCCTGTCAGCTATGACTGCCTGCGGGGCGGCGGCACCGGATTCGCCTACACCGGCTGGGCCTTCGGTGTGGGATTTGGCGCAAGCTACAGTCGAGGTCTTCGCATCGGAAGCCTACGACATTCTTGGGGACTCGCCTGCGACCGCGACAAGTCAGATCGCTCGTTCAAGAAACCAAGGCGATGTGAAGAGGCCCAGACCTCGTGTGCGGGACCGTCCCGTTAGGCTTTACGTGACGCAAACACCGGTCCCGCAGGCAATTGCCGGGGTCATGCCGACACCTCCGAATCCGACTCTTACTCCGACGAGATCACCAACGCCTTTTCGGACGGTTGTGCCCGTCGAAATTCAGACCACGAAACCCCTGGCTACTCAAACCCCTGAGGTCTCGACGCCTGTCACCTACCATTCGATAGAGGTCCGCCCAGACGGAGCGCTGCGGCTGACCGGTCCGCCTCCTGGAGCCAGCGACCAGAACCCCGCATTCTCGCCCGACGGCTCGCGACTGGTCTTCACCAGATTCGAACAAGGTTACAACGATGGACCCGCCGGACTGTTCCTGCTGGACCTTCGGAGCGGGAATACGTCCAGGATCACTCCTGAAGAAGACCAGGACAATGTCAACCTGCCGGGCTCATCCTGGGACGCCGCCGGCAACAGAATCGTCTTCTCGTCGGACCGAGATGAGGCCGACGAACTGTGGAGCGTTTCACCCGATGGATCGGGGTTGGTCCGCTTAACTGAACATGAATGGTCTCCGATGTACTACGAACCGTCGTGGTCGCCGGACGGGGAATGGTTGGTGTTCGAGGCGAGAAGCTCCGGAGGAGGAGAGGTTGGGCCGGCTGGTGAGATTTGGAAGGTCAGGGCGGACGGCTCAGAGCTCACTCAGCTCACCGAAGGCTATGACGATCGGCAGCCCAACTGGTCACATGCGCTTAATAGAGTGCTGTTCCAACGCCGAGGGCGCGGCGAACTGGACTGGAACATCTACACCATGACACACAATGGCGAGGATTTACGGCCTGCAACGACATCACCGCTGAGCGATACCGACGCGAGCTGGTCGACCGATGGTAAGTGGATTGTATACTCCTCCGATAACGGAGCCCTTCCTTCGCCGAACATTTTTGTAATACCTTGGGAGGGCGGCACGCCGATCCGCGTGACGCACAGTGATGTCAACGAGGATGCCGCACCATCGTGGTCGCCGGACGGACTCTGGATAGCGTTCGAGTCTCATGACTTCGAGGATGAAGAGTCGCCGGCCGCGCTGTGGCTCATAGCCGCGCCCAAGCCTTCCGACCCATAGGAAGTCGGCACGAAGCAACCTCTGGAATCTGCCTTTGGATCAAGCTCCGCCTGGGTGTATCAGTTTCCCAATGCCCTTGACGTTCCAGGTCTAATCACCTAATGAAGAGCAAACGGCGAACACGGTCATCTCCTGGCTGCGATTGGTCCCATTAAAGGCGGTTGCCGACCATCCGGTCGTGGTGGCGGAAACGGGCGAGCTCGCCAAGAAGAACATCGAAGCATCGTAGTCGCCGGACTGGTCAAATCCGCCGCCCGTCGCTACCTCGTCATCCCTACAGAACACAGCAATCGTACGGGTATCGTGTCCCAGGGTTAACGAATCGCTGACGATTCTGGTTTTTATCGATAGACCTGCATCAGAATCGTCCCCGTCGGAATCATCTCCATAGACACGTGCAGACCATTCCAGCGGCTCCTCGTAGTCCCAGCATTCCCCATCCATTTCAATTGTCCTGATCACGCCGGAGCTCTGGTTGACGCACGCATAGACGTTGTAAGAGTCATCCTCTGGTCCTAGAACTGATGCCGCGATGCCCAGGCCCGTGGCGACGCCGATGAGACCCAAAAATAACGCAGGCATCCAAAGCCCCGATGATTTTCGCATCACGATCTCCTTCCACCTGAGTGGAATATAAACCGTGTGGATGCGCGAACCAACCAGAAGTTGCTTTTATTATCTTAAGTTGGAACGACTGACGAATATTGTGAGAGTCAGGGTCAATTTCAGTTGCCGTCGGCGCAAGGCCATCGCCTATCCGGCGTGTTTCAGGACGCTAAGCCAGTCTCCCGGCGAAAAGGAACAGTCCGCGGCGAGCCTGCGTAGGTGCGAGTTCGTATCCGCGCCCTCGTTTTGGAGCGCCCTTCCGACTCTTCTAAGCGAGGCGTCCCAGTCCCCCTGGTCGCGGGCCAAGAAGTAGCTCTGGACCACATCGTCCACTACATGCGCACATC
>JADFKI010000300.1 GCA_022565015.1 Chloroflexota bacterium | reverse complement strand
TCAGCACATGAACACAGAGCGCGGAGGTACCTTAACGATTCTTCACGAGAATGTCAAATCCAATGCCTTCACGAACTTGGTTCCAAGCGCCTTCTATTTCGGCCCGCCAGGTGCTGTTTGGACGGCCGGGAGGCGCACGCGGCCGATGTCGAACTGTTCTCGGCTGCTGATGAGCGATTCGGCATCGACATAGGCCGCATCTACAAAGTGTCGATTCAGTGGGAGAGCTTCGTCACACGGGAATTGATGAATGCGCTCTGCCTTGTCGGCCTCGCTGACAGTGCCGTTGGTGGTTTCAGTCATTAATTCAATTTATGGTACTCGGACCCTGGTTTCGGCGCCTCAGCTTTGACATAGCCTACCCTCGATGGCAAAATGGGGCTGACTGAAATCGACGACACGAGCGTTGGGTAGATTCGAAGGGTCGGAGGACTGTATTGACGAACGGCGCAAACGGATTGAAGGGTCCACTCGACGGTATTCGGGTGATCGACTGGACGATGTGGCAGTTTGGGCCCGTCTCCACGATGATGCTGGCGGACCTGGGCGCCGAGGTCATCAAGGTCGAGTCTCTGGACGGAGACCACGGGCGTCAGTTCGGCGTGATTGCGGGAGTGAAGTCGCAGCTAAACGACGATGTGAACGCATACTACTCCAGCCTGAACCGCCAGAAGCTCGGAATAGCCGTGGACCTCAAGAAGGCGGAAGGGCTCGAGATCATGCTCAAGCTAGTGGAAAAATCCGACGTTTTTGTCGAGAATTTTCGACAGGGCGTAGCAGACCGCCTCGGCCTGAGCTACGATGACATAGCCGCGCGCAATCCCGAGATCATTTACGGCTCCGCGTCTGGTTACGGGCCCAACGGCCCCGATTCGGCCAAGCCCGCGTTCGCACTAACGGGAGAGGCCCGTTCAGGCTCGTTGTGGTGGGCCGGCCCGGAAGACGGCACGCCCTACAACATTAACGGCATGGCCGACCAGATGGCGGGAATCATGCTCTCATACGGCATACTGGGGGCCATAATCGCAAGGGAGCGCTTTGGCATCGCACAGCGCGTCGACGCATCGCACCTGGGCAGCCTCATGTGGCTGGGGGGCATGCGCGACGGCATCGCTCTTCTGACCGGCGAGGAGTTCCATCGGCAGAACAGGAACCGTGTAGGGAACGTGCTCTGGAACTACTATAAGTGCAAGGACGACAAGTGGATCGCCTTTTCCATGAGCCAGGGCGACAGGTACTGGCCGATTTTTTGTCGGGCCCTTGACCGCCCCGACCTTGTGGAGCACGAACGATTCGCCACGATGGATTTACGACGAGACCATGCCGAGGAGCTGGTCGGGATCTTGGACGAGCTGTTCCTGGCGCGCGATAGGAGCGAATGGGAAAAGCGTCTGGACGAGGCGGGAGACCTCATCTGGGAGAGGGTCCAGAGCATCATGGACCTGCCCAAGGACCCTCAGGTCGTGGAGAACAACTACCTCGTGGAATTCGATCATCCGACCCTGGGCCGGACTACGTGGCACCAGACTCCGCTGGCATTTAACAAGACGCCGATTTCCACGCGAAAGATGGCCCCAATGCACGGCGAGGACACTGAAAACATTCTTATCGACCTACTGGACTACACCTGGGATGACATCGTCGAGCTAAAGGACGGCGGCGTCATCCTGTAGAGCTTCCAATATTAGCGAAGAGTCGTAGCGAAGATAATCTAGAGAGGAGAGTGTTCGATGGCTCAACAGACTACCGGAGACCCCGAAGAGGCCTACGCAGGTAAAGACCTGGGCTCGCGTGAATTCGCTTGTGACGACGATCTTCTGAAGCACTATTTCGAAGGCCTGGAGGTGGATTCAACCTTCTACGGTGACAGCTCTCCCTACGGCAAGCCCGTTGCGCCTTCGATGATTCTGACCAACGTGGACACCGGATTCGCCGGGGCGGGCTTCAAGGACAACTTCGGCAACCTGTGGATACGGCAGGAATGGGACAGCTACATCCCCATCACGCCGGGCGAGAAGTACAACGTAACCTCGCGAATCGAAGACATTTACTCGTGGCGGGACAGGACGGTGGTCAAGCAGGAGGTGAAGCTGTGGTCTCCCGAGGGCGAACTGATGGCCAGGGGTCTTCACCACCAGAGCTTCCTCCTGGGTCACAGCAGTGACGGCACGGTCAAGCTGCGGGACCCCAAGAAGAAGGAGGGCGTTCGAAAGTTCCAGGTGCCGGACGGCGAGGCGATTGGACCCGTCGAGTCGGACATCTCCATCGAGATGTGCGGGGTCTTCTTCCACGGCAACAAGAACTATCACACCGACAAGAACGCGGCGGCGGAGCTCGGCTTCGAGGAGGTCGTCGTCGGCGGCAGGATGACCATGTCCTACATCGGCGACATGATGGACAGGCGCTTCGGCAAGGGCTGGTACGAGGGCGGGCGTCTGGACGTCAAGTTCACCAATATCGTCTGGCCGGATGACCATGTCATCGCCAAGGGCGTGATTACCGACCGAGTTAAGGAGAACGGCGGCACTCGCGCCAACGTCGCGGTCTGGATGGAAAAGACCGACGGCACCGTCGTGATCGTAGGCACGGCCAGCGCTTTGGAGTAGAGCTTCGGCGACCCAAGCCGGTTGGCAACTTGATGAAAAGCGGGGAGTCTGGTCAGACTCCCCGTTTCGCCTTCAGATATCTGGTTACTTATCCCGGACGGACGGGCCAGGGCGCGATCAGTAGATGACCTTGCGCTCAACGAGCTCACGGACCTGGTCGAGCGGCATTCCCAGGATTTCCCCCACGATCATTTCGTTGTGCTGGCCAAGCAAAGGCGAGGGGGAGTAGGCTATCCTGGGCATCGCACTGAAGCGCACGGGCAGGCCGGCTACCTGGCGAACGCCGACCTCGTCGTGGTCCAGTTCGATGACGAACCCCCTCTCCTTGAGGTGCGGGTCGTTCATCAGCTCCATGATGCCCATGACGGGACCACAGGGCACGCCCTCCGCCTGAAGCGTTTCCATGACCTCCCGCGGCCCCATCTTCGCCGTCCACTCCGAGAGCATCCGGTCGATTTCATTTTCGTTGCTCTTTCGACCCATGAACGAATAATAGCTATTGTTGCTTGCCCAATGGGGGCTGCCCATGGCCCTGCACATAGCCTGCCAGTCGGCATCGTCCCTGACCGCAATCGCCACCCACTGGTCGAGGCCGCGGCACGGGTAAACGCCGTGGGGAGCCATGTTGGGGTCGTGATTGCCGTCGCGCTGCTTGAGGCGTCCGTTCATTGCGTAATCGAGGTAGGCTTCGGGGATAGCGCCCGCCACGACCTCTGCCATCGACGCCTCGATGTACTGGCCATCGCCTGTCCGGTCGCGGTGCCGCAGCGCGCTCAGCAGGCTGAACACCATCATGACACCCACAAGATAGTCCGGCCAGTTTCCGCCCATGTTCACCGGAGGCCCGTCGGGGTATCCGCTAACGGAGGGCAGGCCCGCAAAGGAGCAGACGTTTGGACCCCAACCCGAGGCGTTGCGTTCGGGGCCGGTCACGCCCAGCGTCGAGCCGCTGAGCATGATGATGTCGGGCTTAATCCTTCGCACGGACTCGTAGTCGAGCCCCAGCCTTCCCATGACGCCGGTGGCGAAGTTTTCGATTATGACGTCGCTAATCGAGACCAGCTCACGAATGATCTCCTTCGCCTTGTCCGTCGAGAGATCCAGGGTAAGGTCGAGCTTGCTGAAGTTGATGCCGTTCCAGGCGGCCGAGCGATTGGGGCTGCCGCCGATGCCGTCCGCGAAGCCGCCTACGCCCAGCCGGCCAAGCTCGAGGCGCGTATTCGACTCCACTCTGATGACCTCCGCGCCCAGAGAGCCGAGCCAAGTACCGCAATGGGGCACCGAGAGGATCCAACCAAAGTCCACAACTCTGAGACCCTTCAGGGGCCTGTTACGGGTTATATCGGACCCATCAGACCTCCATCGGACTGCGCTTTCTCTTTGCAGACCATCCAAGAGCGAAAAAATACTTTCGTTGTGTTGACCCTGAATCGGTGCGGGCTCACGAAGCTGCCAGGGAGTCCCGGAGAACCTGACGGGCGGGCCCGGCTGCAATATCTTTCCCGCCACCGGGTGGTCCTGCTCGACAAAGAAAGATCTAGCGCGGAACTGCGGGTGCTCCACTA
>JADFKI010000299.1 GCA_022565015.1 Chloroflexota bacterium | reverse complement strand
GAGCTCGTCGGCAAAGAGGTGCTGCCGGAAGTCCACCGGCTGTAGAGTGGCCGCGTTCGTGGGGAGGCCGTCTTCATAGTGCTCGAAGATTCTTTTCAGCTTTCGTCCCGTCCGATTCCAAAAAACGAGTACTCTTACGAGGCAACACTTTATATGATTTAGTTGTCGTATAATATCCGATATCTATGACTTTGAAAGAAATATGGGCAGCCGCGTATAATTTTCGGCAGCGGTCGATCGACGACTGAGGGGTCTCTAATGGCTGGGAAGACTATCGTTATCCTCGGCGGCGGCGTGGGTGGAGTGGTTACGGCCAGCGAGCTGCGCAAGCGCCTCGGCAAAGAGCATCGAGTCGTTCTGGTAGATAAGGACACAAGGCACATCTTCTGGCCCTCCCTGTTATGGCTGCAGGTGGGGCTGAGAAAACCGGACAAGATTACCAGGGAGTTGGCTGTCCTGAACAAGAAGGGCATCGAGGTAGTCTTCGGTGACGTGCAGCGCATCGACCCCGAGAAGAAGACGGTCCTCGTCGGCGAGACTGAGATAGAGGCGGATTTCCTGGTGGTCTCGCTGGGTGCGCAGCTTGCGCCCGAGCGGGTTCCGGGCCTCGCCGACGCCGGGCACAACCTGTACACCCTGGAGGGTGCCACGGCGATACGCGACTCCAGAACGGCGTTGACCGAGGGCAACGTCACGGTCCTCGTGGCGGGCATGCCCTTCAAGTGTCCCGCAGCGCCCTACGAGGCCGCAATGCTTCTCGAACACGACCTTCGCAAACGCAAAGTCCGAGACAGTGTCTCGCTGTCGCTCTTTTCCCCTGAACCGGGCCCCATGGGGGTCGCGGGCCCCGAAGTCTCCGCCGGGGTCAGGAAGATGGTCGAAGACCGCGGCATCGACTACCACCCTCAGCACCTGGTGACGGGGGTCGACGCCGATTCTAAGACCCTCCACTTCACGGAGGATAGGACGGCCCACTTCGACTTTCTGGTATACATACCGCCCCATATTGCTCCCCCGGTGGTGGCTGAGGCGGGCCTCACGGGAGAGAGCGGTTGGGTGACCGTCGACAGAAACACGATGGCGACGAAGTTCGACGATGTCTTCGCCATTGGCGACGTAACCGGCATTCCGCTGTCCATGGGCTTGCCGCTGCCCAAGGCCGGCGTGTTCGCGCACCACGAGGGCATGGCCGTGGCTCGCACCATAGCCGCCAAAATCACGGGCAAAGGCGAAATGGGACGCTTCGACGGCAATGGCGAGTGCTTCGTCGAGGTCGGAGGAGGACGGGCGGGATTTGGCCGTGGAAACTTCTATGGGGAGCCGACGCCGACCATCAAGCTATACAGTCCTGCAATCCGCTGGCACCTGGGTAAGGTCTTCTTCGAGTGGAACTGGATGCGCAAGTGGTTTTAGCCACAAGCTACTAGAGAAGGGCTAGCGGTAGTAGACCTGGTGGTCTTCCGGGAGCCTGGATGGGCACGGACCGTCGCCCATGGCAACGGCAATCTCCATATCGCCTTGCAGTCCTAGGTATGCGAACTTCATCGGCCGCCACGTGCTCTCGTAGCAGTGCTCGGTCGTGACCGTCTTGGGGTCTGCGTAGGTCGGATTTTCGGGATCGAGCCTCACCGTGTTCCGTTCGTCGTCGATGTAAATCCAGCCATCGGGGCCTTCCGCGGCAACCAGGCCCCAGCCGGGGTCAACCTTGGGCGTTCCGTCATTCACGAAGGGCTCCTTGAACCAGCCGCCCGAGATCGTTCCTAGCTTGTCCGGGTTGTCGCCGCATGACGGGTCCTCGCTCTTGCCGCCCCATGCTCCAAACAGCTCGTAATATGCGTCGCGCATCTCTGGCTCGTAGTAGTCGTAGGGGCAGTCCGTCCTCAAGAGGTGGTCCAGATTACTGGTTAACTGATAACGCTCCTGATTCGCAAACTGGGCCTCTTTGGACTCGTTCTTCATGATGAAGTCCCAGGTGTGAGCGGTGATCGTGCCCGTCGTGTGGGCAATAATGTCCCCGCCCTTGACCTCCAGCGATACCTGCCGCGCGGCGTCGCGAGTGGTCGGCGACGGCTCCTTCGGGGCCAGCTCCGCAATCGGTCCGTCCAGGCGGCTCATGTGATCGAACCAGAACATCACTTCACAACTCAGCTCGAACCTGAGATCGTACTGGGGCACGTCGACCCATTCGCCATCCCTTGTTTGCATCGGCTGGATGTAGTAGGTGATCTCAATCAGCCTAGCGTCGGCAGGCGCGTAGACGGGCTGCTCTTCGACCTGCCCATTCCCGTCCACCTTCATGGCGAAGTAGGAGCGGTTCTTGAGCAAATTGCCGCTGAGGGCGACGGTTGGCCAGATGATATCTATGGAATCCAGGTCGGTAACGAAGTTGGTGAATTTCGGCGACGGGCCGCTTTCACAGGGAACGTCTTCCCGGTATTGCCCATCGCTGCCCTCATGTCCGGCAGACCCAAAGTCTTCCTGAGCGCCACCGTCAACGGTTTCCTCGCCGTGAGCATCTGCATCGTCATCGTTCGAGATCGTGGGCGCCGGCCGGTCGTCATGGATGGGTGTTTCAAAATGCGAATCGACGGCCGTCTGAGGCGCCTTCGTAGGTGTCGGTGAAGGCCATACTTCGTGGTCGGCAGGGCTAACCCCGGCGGTCGGAGTCGAGGTCGGAGCTCTGGTCGGGCGCGGCATAAGAGTGGGTGTCGGCGTCGGCTCCGGCGTGGGGCTGGCAGTAGACGTTTGTGTAGGAGTCACTTCATGTCCCGACTCTGAGACCGTCTCTTCCGGGGCCGTCGCTTCCCGTGATTCCGCCAACGCATTCTCAGGCGCTGCCGGCTCGCTGGAGACATTTTCGCGCTGGTCGTTGGATGCCTCGATGGACCGTGGTTTCTTCGCGAGGAGCGAGCCTTCCTGCATTTCGGCAGGCTGCTTGAGGGCTGCACTCTCCTCCGACAGTGCGTCGGAAACGGGCCTGTCCGACGGCACGCTCGGCGCCACCGTGCACGCCGCCATCACCACGACGACCGGCAATACGAATATGATCGGGGAAAGTCGAATCAATCTGTCGTACTCTTAGCCCGTATGTGTTGCTTGGGAGTCTGTGGGATGCTGCCCTCTTTGGTGGCTTTCCGTAATGGAACGCATACCGCCCCTACCTCATAATTGGCCGACAGCGTTCAACTCAAACATAATGCGGCTCGTGTTGGCCTCCCTTTGCGGCGCAACGTCGCCTGACGGCAGAGTGTTCGAGATCTCCGAACAATGGCAAGAACTCAAGAAAAAATACAATTATATGTGTCTCTGTTGCAAAAGATATGAGCCCGAAGTTACCTTATCGGAAGCCCACATAGTACCAATTACAAAGAAGGGAACAGATTATATTTCAAATATTCAACCACTTTGTCGTTCTTGTAATAGTAGAAAAAACAATAAAATTATTAGTTATATTCCATCTTTTCTGTGAATATTGGACAACTTAAAGATATTTTGTCAAGGAAGCTGGCGGGAGCAAGCATAGACGATATATTGGGAATATCAGATTTCTCACTCTTCAAAGAAGCAGCTTCAAACCTCTTGAATGAAATAAATCCAGCAGAAACAGTGAGGCATACAACCCTTAGTGTCTTTACTGATATACATGACTATGATCCACCTGACGACATCAAGGAAGTAGTTGATATTCGTCCACAAACAGCAACGCGGGATTCAAGTGAGAATCCTACACGAAGGTTTATAGAGTCCTTCGATCAAAATAAAAATAGGGAGGACTTTTCCTTAGAGTGGCAAAATGCTGTTCGTGTATTGAGATATGTAAAGCCGACTGGCTCAAATATTGGAATTCATACAATGGATGGACTTGCTACCAATGGCACATGGGATGGAACTGCGTCTAATATAGCGTTGGACACGGACAATCCGTTTAAGGGTTCGGGGTCTATAAGAGCAGACTACGATACAGGAGAATATATTGAAAATGATGATATGACTCAAGTGGATTTATCAGACCATGAAAATAAATCTACCTTGTTTCTTGTTGGTTTTTTCCCAGACGCTTCATTTATAACTGACGTCAATCTTAGGTGGGGCAATTCCACTTCAGTCTATTTTGATAGAACAGTAACTGCTCCTCAGTTTGGTGCATTCAAAAATGGATGGAATCTTATTCCTTTCGATTGGAATGGAGCAACGCAAACT
>JADFKI010000056.1 GCA_022565015.1 Chloroflexota bacterium | reverse complement strand
GGGACGAGATAGACCTTGCCATAACAGAGTGGACTTTACGGCGCGACCATTACGAGGTCATGCACACACTACAACGGGAAGGCGTGCCCGCCGGGCCCTCGCTCGATACATACGAGGTGTTCCACGAGCGGCACCTGCGGGAGACCGGTTACTTCACGAGGTTGACGACGAGCGACGGCGTTGCCAGGGACTTGCCCGGCCTGGGCTGGCGCATCGACGGCGAGCCGACGTCGAAGATTACCCCGGCGCCCGTGCTTGGGCAGCACAATCAGGAGATTTATGGCGCTCTACTGGGTCTGACTGACGACGAAATCAGGTCCCATATTGAGAATGGAGTCATCTACTGAAAGCGGCCTGTCGCGGCGTGGAAGATGCATGTGCATATGCTGATATAGGGAGGGAACGCAATGGGTGTCCTGTACGAAAAGAAGGGACATATCGCATACATTACCATCGACAATCCGGAGAAGGCGAACATTCTGGACCGCCCTACGTCCGACGAGCTCAGCGAGATTTGGAAAGAGGTCTGGGACGATTTCGACATACGGGTCGCCATCTTGACGGGCACCGGAGACAGGCATTTCTGCGCCGGGCATAACCTGGCTACCCGTCCGGATATCACGGTCGAGGAGCGGGAGAGGGTTCGAGCCGAGAGCGTATTCTGGCCTCCGTCCGGCTCCGTTAACGGCACCAAGTTTGGCACGGACGGCAGCCTGGGCGATCATTACCCCCAGATATGGAAGCCGGTGATCGGCGCCATCAACGGCTGGGCCGCGGGCGCGGGCTTTTACATCATGCTGACCACCACCGACATTCGCATCGCCAGTGAGGAGCATGCGCGGTTCAAGTTCGCGCTCCTGAGCCAGGGCTGGGTCGGCAACGGCCCCGGCGCGACGTATCTCACGAGGCAGGTCGCCTACGCCGACGCCATGCGCATCCTGCTGACCGACGAGCCCTTCGATGCCAGGGAGGCCCTGCGCATCAATCTGATCAACGAGGTGGTCCCTCACGCGCAGCTCATGTCGCGGGCCGAGGAGATCGCGAATCAGATCGTCGCCATGCCTCCCCTGGCGGTGCGTATGATGAAGGAGTTCGTATCGCGTTTCAGGGACATTCCCGAGACCGAGGCCTGGAGGATTCAGACCCTCATGAACAGCCTGCTGACCCAGCTGAGCACCGACGGTGACGAGGGCAGGCAGGCCTTTTTGGAGAAGCGTCCTCCCGTGTTCACCGGCGGCATCAGACAGAAGGGCGAGGCCTATCCCGAAATGGACGACGCCCAACGCCGGCGGCTGAACGAGGTCCGCAAAGAGCTTCTCGGCTGATTTCTTGAGCTCGGAAGTTTGCGGACTCCTTGGCCGAAAAAGAGCCGCATAATGGGCGTTGCAGCAATAAGGCGAATTGAATTAACGTTTTATTGATATTGATCGATCGTCGCTCACCGTCTTCAACGATCGACGCGCAGGCGTTAGTATTCCCAGATGGGGGCCTAAAATGCTTTCGGGAGCGCAACACTTCACACTCGATGCCAAGGAGCGGACAAGTGGAACAGCTAGGAGTGGTAATCGTAGGCTCGACGGGCGTCATCGGCCAGACCCACATCGACGCCATCAACGAGATCGAAAACTGTAGGCTCGTCGGAGTGACGTCCAGACGGCAGGAGCTGGTGCGACAGCAGGCGTTCGACTTGAAAGTCCTTCACTACGCCTCACTTGACGAGGTTATGGAAGACCCCGACGTCGATGCGATCATAATCGCGACGCCCCATCCCTCGCATCTGGACATCACGTTGAGGGCCTTCCAGGCCGGGAAGCACGTGCTGGTCGAGAAGCCCATGGCGGTCACGCCCTCGGAGGCGGACGAGATGGTCGACGCCGCACGACAGTCGGGCAAGAGGCTTGGAGTGCTGTTCAACAACCGGTTCCGAGCCGACGTCAAGAAGTTGCGGGAGCTGGTCCTTGACGGCACCCTCGGTACCATCTACCACGCGTCGCTAGTCACCGCCATGCTTCGCACGCAGGACTACTACGACCGCCTGCAGTGGAGGGGTACCTGGGAGCAAGAGGGCGGCGGAGTGCTGATAAATCAGGGTATACACCACCTCGACCTCTTTCAGTGGCTGCTCGGCATGCCCAGGTCGGTCATAAGTGTCGGCAGGACCTACAAGCACAAGATCGAGGTGGAAGACTACGTCAGCGCACTGTTTCAGTACGACTCAGGCATGGCCGCGACCGTGCACTGCAACACCCTGCAGGCGCCCGGCCAGCAGCGCCTCGAAATCTGGGGCGAACGGGCCGGCGTCGTGCTCGACGGCCGAAATCTCACCGTGCACAGGCTCGAAACGCCTGTGCAGCAGTTCATCGACACGGACAGGACTATCGAGTTCGTTAGCCCGAGCGCCGCCGTGGAGACCCTGTCCTATGAGTCTTTTGGCGGCACCCACGCTCCGGCCATCGAAGACTTTGCCCAGGCGGTCATCGATGGCAGGGAGCCTTTCGTTACGGGCGAAGATGGGCGGAAGTCTCAGGAGCTCGTGGCCGCCATGACGTTGGCGTCGTACAACGGTGCGAGGGTCGACCTGCCCGTGGACCGCGACGAGTACGACCGGATGCTGGAAGACCTGAAGTATCGCCGACAGCTTCCGACCTAGCCTAGTACGCGGAGGACCGATTACGCTTGTGCCTATTCAGGTACCGGGAGAATGCTCGGCCAGAACGGTGCCCGTCTGAGAGGTGTCGTACCCGCCCAGGGACTCGACCTCACTCTTGAAATCGTCGCTGTTGATGAGGTCAAGCAGCGGCTGAAGTAGCTCGCTCTGATAATACTCGGAGGGAATGACCAGGTCATACCGCTCGCTGAGAAGCGGGACGAAGTCCAGGTCTATGGCCCTTGCCGCAGACAGTATCCCAAGGCCTACGTCAGCCTTGCCGCCCGCGACGGCCGCTGCGACGGCCAGGTGCGTGTACTCCTCCCGCTCGTACCCGCTTATGGCCTCTTTTGAGATATTGAGCTCTTTCAGCTTATAGTCGAGCAGCACTCGGGTCCCCGAGCCCCGCTGCCTGTTGACGAAGCTTATGCCCTCGTGCCCAAGGTCGTCCAGAGTCGCCAATTTCTGTGGATTACCCCTGGGTACGATCAGGCCTTGAACGCGATGCACCAGGTTCATGACAACTACTTCGGGGCCCGTGACGTATCGGCGGACGTATGAGAGGTTGTACTCGCCGGTCTCTTCGTCCAGGAGATGCGTTCCGGCCATGTGTGCCTCGCCCCTGTTCAACGCCATCAGCCCACCCAGGCTGCCTACGTTGGAGGACGCAAGGGTCGAGTCCGGGTGTCTTTTTCGCAGCATACTAGCGAGAAGGTCCAGCGTGAGGTCGTGGCTGCCGATTGCGACGATGGTCCCCTCGATCTCTTCTATCGGGCGCAGTAGCTCGACGTCGACCTCCTGGCCCGCGTCCAATCCCTCCGAAAAGCGTGGGATCAGAGCGAGGCCGTCGGCCCGGACGAGAGACATTATGACGCCCGCGCCGCGTTGGATGGGCGTTGCCAGCAGCCTCCCACCGACTCGCCCCAGCCTCACTCGCAGGAACTCGTCCTCGCCCATGGGAGAGAGGACCTTTCGGGTGATGACGGCGGCCTCACGCTTTCGACGGGGCATACGCGCGCCGGTCATCGCCTCTATCAGCGGCTTGATGAAAAGCTCGCACGTCAGCGCCGCCGACACGGGGTAACCGGGAATGCCCATGACGGGCTTGCCCTCGACGACGCTCAGGACGATGGGGTGTCCGGGCCGAATGGCCGCGCCGTGAGCGATCAGCGTGCCAAGCTCTTCAACGAGTCTTGCCGTATAGTCCTCGGAGCCCGCCGACGAGCCGGCGTTGATGATTACGACGTCGTAGCGGCTGATTGCGTCTGTAACGGCGGTGCGCAGCTTATCGTAGTCGTCCGGCACCGGCGTCAGAGTGGTCGGGTCGGCTCCCCACTCCTCGATCAACCCTCCAAGGATCAGCGAGTTGAACTCGATGATTTCGCCGGCCTTGGGTTCGCTGCCGATGGGGACAAGCTCCGTGCCGGTCGGTATGATTGCGACCTCCGGCTTCTTTCTTACCGCCAGCTCCGTAAGACCAGCGGCGGCGCATGCGCCGAGGTCGACGGGACGCAGAATGTGGTTTTCCGGCAAGACCAGCTCCGTCGCCACGATGTCCTCGCCCAGCGCACGAACGTGCTGATAGGGTGCGACGGGGGCGTAAATCTCGATTTCGTTGTCGCCTAGCTGGTGGACGACCTCGATCATAATCACGGCATCGAAGCCGTCGGGCACCGGGTCGCCCGTATCCACCCATACCGCCTGTTGACCTATGCCGAGGCGCAGCGGGGAGGTCTCTGTTGCACCGGTCGTCTCCCTTGACCTTACCGCCACGCCGTCCATGGCCGCCGAATCGTAGTGGGGGGAGGACCGCCTGGCCCAGACTGGCTCCGCCGTTACCCTGCCGCGCGCCCTGCTCAACGGTACCGTCTCCACGGCAAGGGCACTGAGCGCACCCACGGCCCTAAGCGCGTCCAGGAACTTGGACAGCGCCTCTTCATAAGGCACGTCGCTGAGGTAGTAGCGCCTATCGCCGCGTTGGTGAGTCATGGCTAGAACAACCTCACTGACACGGTTTCACCCGCGTACAGGCCGCCGGAATCCAGGGGCACCTTGACGATTCCCTGCGACCTTATCAGTGTGAAGATCAGGTTCGACTTGCCCAGCACCGGCTCGGCGCACAGCTCGCCTTTCTCACGGACGAGCCGTACGGGAACGTAGTCCTCTCGGCCCGCGACCGAGGCGATGTTCTGTATCAACCTGGCCTGTGCCGCCGGCGGCTCCGGAGGCGAAGCCATTCCGCTCAGCGCGAAAATGGTCGGCCGCACCAGCAGGTCGAAGACCACCATCGCGGAGACTGGATTGCCCGGCAAGCCTATGGCGGGCTTTCCGTCCAGCATGGCGACGATAGTCGGCTTGCCGGGTCGAATCGAGATGCCGTGGACGAGTATGCCCGGCTCGCCCAGGCTGCCCAGGACATCGGCCGTCATGTCGCGATTGCTCACGGAGCTACCGGCGGAGAAGACGAGAATGTCGCTGCCCCGTAGCGCCTCGATAGCGGCGCTCCTCTGCTCTTTGAAGTCGTCCCTGATCAGCCCGGACGGCAGCGGAGTCCCGCCGGCCTCTTGGATCTGTCCGGATAGGGTGAACGTGTTGATGTCTCTAATCTGCCCTGGTCCCAGCGTGTCGCCCGGCGGGACCAGCTCGTCGCCGGTGGAGACGATGGCAACGCGGGGGCGTCTACCTACGCTGACCCTGTCGATGCCCAGCGCGAGCAGTCCGCCAATATCCTGGGGCCGCAAGAGGTGTCCCGCAGACAACACGTGGTCGTCCTCCCGCACGTCCTCGCCGACCTGCACGACGTTCTCGCCTGGCGCAACGGGGCGCATGACCTCGATCGTCTTATCGTCGATCTTCTGGGTCTGTTCCACCATGACGACGGCGTCCGCGCCTTCCGCCAGCATACCCCCCGTGTATGCGACGGCTGCCTGGCCGGTTGAAACGCTCACCGACGCCGGCCGGCCCATGGGCACCTGACCGACCATTTCCAGGTATGCGGGCAGGCCTTCGGTGGCCCCGAAGGTATCGGCAGCCCTGACCGAATAGCCGTCCATGGTGGACCGAGGGAAGGCGGGTAGAGGCTCCGGCGACCGGACCTCCTCGGCGGTCACGCGTCCCAGGGCGGCTGTGGTATCCACGGCTTCCGCGTCGAGGGGCCGTAGATGCTTTCGCAGCACCTCGAATGCGTCGGCGGGAGCCAGGACGTTAAAGAACTCGGTCATCGTTTTGGTGCCCTCCGAACCAGTCTACCAGAATTTTTTGGATGGACGGTTGTGGGTTATCTGATAACAAGAAGGTGTCATTTGTGCGCAGCCGCAGGATAGGGGCGTGGACAAGTTCTCTGCGCATGGCAGGCGCTCGACTGGAACCTTGCGCAGAAAATTGACAACGTCGGGAGACGATGCTAGCGTCTTTCTTATCCCCGAAGAGTTTTTCAGATTCATATTTAGTGATTCTGGTTGAACCTACGTATTCGGAAATCCCTCTATGGAGGCGTTCATTGACATCAACCGCACCTGCATCCCAAAGAGAGTTCAAGGTAATAGGCACCCGTCCCATACGCCACGACGGACTGGACAAGGTGACCGGCGTGGCGCGGTATAGCGCCGACGTTCACCCCACGGGTATGCTTCACGGCAAGATACTTCGTAGTCCGCACGCGCACGCACGGATAAGGTCAATCGACACCACCAGGGCATCGGCGCTGCCCGGCGTGAAGGCCGTCGTTACGAGAGACGACATGCCTGAGGTCTCCGCGGAGATCGCGGACCTGGAGGAGGGCGCGGCGGTCAACTACGGCTTCTACAGCCGGAACGTCATGGCGCGGGAGAAGGCGCTGTACCAGGGCCATGCGATAGCTGCGGTGGCGGCCACCACCCTCGAGATCGCGGAGGAGGCCCTGGCGCTCATCGACGTGGACTACGAGATCCTTACGCCCGTCCTGGACGTCTTGGAAGCCATGAAGGACGACGCGCCCATCCTCCACGAGCGCCTGCGCCGGATGACGACCCCTCTGTTCAGGGTGGGAGGATACGGCGACGGCGAGAAGCCGACGAACATATCGAATCGCTTCGAGTTCGTTCTTGGCGACGTCGATGCCGGGTTCAGGGAGGCGGACGTGACCATCGAGCGGGAATTCGTCACGCGTCAGGTGCACCAGGGATACATCGAGCCTCACGCCACCACCGCCCAGTGGGACAGCGAAGGCTACCTCACGATCTGGTGCAGCACCCAGGGGCACTTCGCCTTCCGAGACCACATATCCAACATCCTGGACATGCCGGTCTCTCGAATCAAGGTAGTGCCCATGGAGATCGGAGGCGGATTTGGCGCCAAGGGCCAGGGAGGCCTGTACCTTGAACCCGTGGCGGCATTGCTTTCCAAGAAGTCCGCGAGGCCGGTCAAGATCGAGATGACCCGCACCGAGGTCTTTAAGGGAACGGGCCCAACGTCGGGGACCCGCATCAGAGTCAAGATGGGCGCGACCAGGGAAGGGCGTATCACGGCGGCCGACGTCACGCTGATTTACGAGGCGGGCGCGTTCCCCGGATCGCCGGTGGCGGGCGCGTGTCGCACGATGCTGGCGCCCTACGACATCCCCAACGGACGCCTGGAGGGAATCGATGTCGTCTTGAATGTTCAAAAGGCGGCGGCCTACCGGGCTCCCGGCTCTCCCCCCGCTGCCTTCGCGGCCGAGTCTGTCGTAGACGAGCTGTGCCGCGAGTTGAATATGGACCCCATCGAATTCCGGCTGATTAACGCCTCAAAGGAGGGCTCCAGACAGGTGACCGGGCCGGTCTTTAGGACAATCGGCAACGTGGAGGTCCTGGAGGCGGCGAAGATGCATCCCCACACCTCGACGCCCGTGGGCGGGCCTCTACGCGGCAGAGGCTACGCTTCCGGCGGCTGGATGAACGGCACCGGCCCGGCCAGCGCGATTGCCAGCCTCAACCCCGACGGCACCATAAGCCTCATCGAGGGGTCGCCGGACATCGGCGGCAGCCGTACGGCTATGGCCATGCACGTCGCCGAGGTCCTGGGCATCGCGGCCGAGGAGGTGCGCCCGGCGGTAGTGGATACGAACTCGATAGGGTATAGCTCCGGGGCCGGAGGAAGCGGCGTTACCTTCAAGATGGGCACCGCCTGCTACCAGGCGGCACAGGACGTAGTGCGTCAGGTCGTCGAGCGCGCCGCGACCATATGGGATGTGACCCCGGAGGACGTCGAATACGAGGACGGCGTCGTGCGCCACAAGCAGGACACGGAGCTTTCAATGACCTTGAAGGAGCTGGCTCCCCGGCTGAACGGCACCGGCGGACCCATCGTCGGCAGGGCGACGGTCAATCCAGGTGGCGTTGGCAACGCCTTCGCCCATCACATTGTCGATGTGGAAGTCGACCCCGACACGGGAAAGGTCGAGATACTACGCTATACGGCCGTGCAGGACGTCGGCAAGGCCATTCATCCGTCATATGTTGAAGGCCAGATTCAGGGCGGTGCGGTACAAGGTATCGGCTGGGCCCTCAACGAAGAGTACGTCTTGGACGAAGCAGGACAGATGCTGAACTCATCGTTCCTGGACTACCGGATGCCAACGATCTTGGACGTACCTATGATCGACACGGTCATGGTCGAGGTCCCGAATCCCGGGCATCCCTTCGGCGTTCGGGGCGTCGGCGAGGTGCCCTTAGTGCCGCCGATGGCAGCCGTTGCCAACGCCATATACGACGCGATCGGGGTGCGCATGTACGACCTGCCCATGACGCCCGGCAAGATCGTCGCCGCGATGCGCGAAAAGAACGGTCAGTAGGCTAGGCCCTTCGGCTCAGACGGGCTACGCCAGGCCCGCCAGCTGCTCGGTCTGACGTGATATTCGGCTGCCGTGGTCGTTGGCGAACCGCTTGATGCCCTGGTAAATGGACTCAGTGTCCAGGTGGGCCTCGGTGATTACGTCCGATTCCGTGCCGCCGGTCAGCCACTCGTCATGCCAGTCCGACACCAGCGAATACTCGTCCGTCAGCGGACCGACGCTCTGGTACGGCCACACGCGCCGGGTGCCCGTGCTTACCACCATCAGATCGTATGCGGCGGCGGACGGGAATACCGAATCCTGATATTCCTTGGTCTGTCGATGGAATAGGGCCTCGCTGATTGCCGAGACAACCTTTACGTTGACTCCGTCCTGTTCGAGCCTGGGCAAGACTTTAACGAGGTTGACGGTCGAGGACGACCCCTGCACAAGGACGTACCCGTGCCTGGGCTTTCCCGGATCGAAGTCCTTTATAACATAGAAACCCTTTGCCGCGGCCATCAGGTCCGTGTCGGCAAAGGTCGACCTGTCCGCGGCGGGGAAGTCCGGTCTCGCGACCTCGAGAACGATCACGCCTACCTTCGGGTCCCTTGCGGCAATCTCTACCGCCGCAAAATACGCGGGTGCGACGTCGTTATAGTCCCAGAAGCTCAGCGTGATCACCTGGTTTCTGGGGAATAGCTTCCACACCTGGGGCGAAAAGATGCCGAAGTGCGTCCTTGCGTCGGCCGCGGTCTCAGGTCCCGAGTGGCCGGCCAGCACGTTTAGGACGCCGACCCTGAATGGGCTGTTCTGGTTCTGCTGGCTCCAGACACGCGCAGGCAGGTACATCAGCGGGGTGAACGCACCGTACGAGCCGCTGATCGCCCATACGCCGACGTGCTTTTTCGGGTCCATCGAGGCGCTTTGGCCAACGAGACCTATCGCGGTCGACGCGTTGCCCGCCTCTTGAATCGCCGCCTTGAGTCGCACACCGGCCGGATTCTTCACCGGATCGTAATGG
This sequence comes from Chloroflexota bacterium, assembly GCA_022565015.1. Lineage (GTDB taxonomy): Bacteria > Chloroflexota > Dehalococcoidia > Lucifugimonadales > JADFKI01 > JADFKI01. Next base: position 5,833 of record JADFKI010000056.1, on the reverse strand, counting down.
CCCCAAAAGGACCCGCCTTCGACGTTTATGGACTCCGCAAGGTCTGCGGCGACGATGACGAACCGATTGTCCGTCACGTAGTTCATCCATTTGGTTATCTCGGATATAGCGCGTCGGGTGCCGCGCACGTTGCCCGGCTCCTCAAACAGCTTTATGGATACCACCTTCTCTTCGCCCGAGATGGGATTCTTGACGGTGACGGTCTGCGGCTCGACGGGCAGATTCTTCACGGCGAGGCGCGAGTCCTGGAACGGGTCCACCGTCCTGTCAATGCGCAGGGGCATGTCGTCATCGACCGAGTCGCCGATTTCGACGAGCCTGTCCGCAAGCCAGTCGCCGAGCCCGTTCTCGCCCAGTACGGACATGGCGACATCCATGTTGGTCTTGAGCTGGATCAGGCGCTCGCGGGTGTCGGTGACGGCGCCGTCCCGAATGCCCTGGAATTCGACGCCGAAGCGCTTTTCGAAGGTGGCCGCAAGGCCCTGAAAGTAGTCGCCGTTCATGGCAAAGGCGTAGGGATGGCTCGCGTAGCTGACGATCTGGTCCCCGTAGTCTGGAATCTTGCCGTTCTCCGCCGCGGGCCACCAACCCTTGACGGTCTTGCCAATGACGATCATGGGGCGGTCGTCGGCAGGGTCCCAGTCCTCCATGGTCTTTAACGCGGCCACGACCTGCTCGAAATCGTTGCCGTTGTCTAGATACAGGGTGTTCCAGCCGTAGGATGCCCACTGGTCTTGAATCCGATAGGCGTCGTACTGGGGCTTGATAACGCTGCCCACCAGCTCATCGTCGATCCCCGCATTGTTGTAAGAGAGGAATATTCTCAAGCGCTTGCCGACCTGCTGGGCCACCGCCTGAGTCTTCATCTCCTGGGAGTGCCCGGACGTCATGGCAAACTCGCCTTCGATGGCGATGATCTTTAGGCTGTCCGGGGCACCGATCATGTCCCAGAAAACCGCCTTGCCCGCCGCCGTCGCGATACCGATTCCGGATGGGCCGCCGTTGACGTCGTTGGTGAGATCGGTGCTCTCGGCGTGTCCGGCCAGGGCCCTGATTCCCCTGATCTTCGCCTGGGCCATCAACGGATGGTCCGTGAGATCGTTGTCGCTGAGCAACGTTTCGAGGGCGCCACTGCCTCGGCGGAAACCCAGGGCGTCGATTGACAGCATGGCGGTGTTCGGGTCTACGGCGTAGCGCTTGTCGCCCGTCATGGCGTGTTTCCTGGCCATCGCCTCGCCCATGATCATCCACATGGCATAGGTAACGGGGGCGTTATGCCCGCCGGCAAGCATGAACTTGTCAGCATAAGGGTGCTTTGGCCGGCGATAGTCGTACCGCAGGCCACCAAGCTTCGGTCCTACGAGGTGGATCGCCACGGTGTAAGGCGTGTAGGCCAGAGGACCGCCGAAGTGCCCCGTCTGGGCGTAATTGCCCATGACCACCAGAGTCATGGCGGTCAGGAAGCCTATATCCTCCAGACGTTCCTTATCGAAGTCCGGCAGGGAGACCGTTTTACCCGTGGTGCGACTCGAAAGTGCGACGCTGCTTACCGTTGCCTTTGAGCCTCCGTTTGACGATGCCATAATTCTACGCTCTCTTTATTGAATTTCCTGAGATATCTTAGCGTGTGATTAGCCTTGGGCTCAAGCCGCCATCCTATCTGCCGTCAAGGCGGAGCGCGGCCATCAATGCTATGCGTCAGGATATACCACAATGCCTTGGGGCAAGAGAACCCATGGAGCACTGGACATGATATACCAGATTGACGCGGTGGGGAAATGCCGGGCGAGGCCGGCACGAGATGACTATGGCGATTGATGGAGGTGTTTATTCGACAGAGACCTGCCCCAATGTTCGCATCGCCGTTTATCAACTGCCGTGGCATTGTCGGTCTCCTATTCCTAGACCGCTTCCGGCGAAGCTCACGTTGCCGGTCAGAAAAACAGCGTTTCGACCGCCTGTCATTCTGTGAGAAGCGAAGAATCTGGGGAGGTGCGGCTCTTCGAGACTCATGGGAGCCCGGTTCTACGTGGAAGGCGCGGCACACCCCGCCCCAGATTCTTCCCCTGATGCGTCGGTGTCGGTAAGACATGCCTGGCGACGCGGAAAACTAGACGGACCACGGGCAACTCAATCCGGAACCGGCGAAAATGAAGATGCAGAGCTCCCCTGCATAGACTAATACTAGGTAGCATAAGTCAGCGTTATATGGTTATCGCTGTAGCAAGCCGCGCACGGGCTTCTGAAGTGTGCGCGGATTTCCAACACTAAGTACTAGAATTAACTGGAAAGGGGTGAATCATGCCGGCAGTCTACGTGGACGACCTGTCCACGCTACCCAAGATTCCCACGGCGGCCATTTTGCCAGGCGTCGTCGAGCGGCGGGCGGTTGACATCGTCGATGCCCCCAGGATGCTGGAGGGCGAAGGCTTCGAGGTCCGCAGGGCCTTTTCAGGGGTCGACCTTCGGCTTGTCGGTCCATTCCTCCTGCTGGACCACCTGGGCGCCGTTGAGTATTCCCCCGGCGAGGCCAAGGGCGCCCCGGACCATCCCCATCGAGGTTTCGAGACCGTTACGTACATGATGGACGGTGAGCTTGAGCATCGCGACTCCAACGGGGGTGGAGGCCTCATCACGGACGGCGCGACGCAGTGGATGACGGCCGGGGCGGGAATCGTCCACTCCGAGATGCCTACCGAGAAGATCGTTACGAAGGGCGGCCTGTTCCACGGCGTGCAGCTCTGGGTCAACCTTCCGAGAGCGGACAAGTGGGCTCCCCCTCGCTACCAGGACCTTGAAGCAGACAGGGCGACGCTGCTTGCCTCGGAGGACGGAGGCGCGATCGTTCGACTAATTGCCGGGGAGCTGGTCGGGCAACGTGGCCCCGGCAGCACCCGGACTCCCATCACGTACGCCCACGCGAGCTTGAGTCCGGGTGCACGGCTGCAGGTGCCCTGGCCGGCGCACTTCAATGCGCTCGTCTACGTCCTGGCGGGCCGTGGGACCGTCGGACCGGACCGGCGCCCCATAAACGAGGGCCAGCTTGCCGTCCTGGGACGGGGCGACGTCGTTACCGTATTCTCCGACGCGAAGCAGGACAACGGACAGCCCCATCTGGAGGTCCTCCTTCTGGGAGGGAGCCCGATCAAGGAGCAGGTCGCGTGGTATGGTCCCTTCGTGATGAACACCAGAGACGAGATAAAACAGGCGATCGAGGACTATCGGGCGGGCAGGATGGGGAGCATCCCTGCGAAGCGTCTGGAGGAGTAGACAGCCCTCGGCACGCTCAGCAACATCTGGCCTGGTAATTTGTCACGAGAGATTTAATGTCCAATAATCAAAAGACTCTATTCGTCCCCGTAGTGGACCAAGAGAAACTGAACCCCCACTTTGTTCTAGTTATGACTCATCCCGCCCGCGCCGCTGCGCGGGCCATGTTGGATGACGTTTACCAGGAATTCGAAGACGTTGACGGAAATTTTCTTGAACAGTTTCAAACCACGGGCTTTGATGCTCGATACTTTGAACTCTACCTGCATGCATATTTTTCACGGTCAGGTTTCGATATAGATCGCACCCACACTAGCCCGGATTATATCGTTAGCCGCAATGATTTAACCGTAGCGGTTGAGGCTACTACGGTAAATCCTTCTCAATCAGGTGCGCTCAGTACTTCGGGCAAGTCAGTTTCCGATTTAACTGCGGACGAGCTTCGGGAATACCAGAGTCAGGAACTTCCAATTCGCTTCGGCAGCCCATTATTTTCGAAGCTTCAAAAAAAATACTGGGAACTAGAGCAATGCCAAGATTTGCCAATAGTACTGGCAATCGAGGCATTTCAAGACGACGAATCGCTCAGTTTTTCGGATTACGCGCTATCGCAATATCTCTATGGCATTATGCAATCCGCTGAATGGCTCTCTGATGGTTCGTTGAGGGTCTCGACCTTTGCGGTTGAGTCCCACCAGTCAGGTGACAAAGTCATTCCATCGTATTTCTTTGGCCAACCTGACGCGGAAAATGTTAGTGCTGTCCTATTCACAAACAGCGGTACGCACGCGAAATTCGTGCGAATGGGATACCAACATGGTTTCGAAGCCCAGCAAGTAAGTATCACCCGCGTTGGGTTCTGCTTTAATGAAGACCCAGATGCGATGGACCCCACCTTCTTCTCCTACAATCTAGCGCAACCACCGTTTGTCGAGTCTTGGGGTCAGGGATTGGTCGTATACCACAATCCTAATGCACTGCACCCCTTGGCACGAGAGTTCTTCATAGACGCTATCCAAGTTTATATTGAAGATGGCCAATATTCGGCAGAGTTTCCAAACTGGCATCCAATCACATCAAAGACTGTAACAGGTTATTTTCAGCCACCTGCGAGCGTTCCACCCCCACGTCCGCCGATTGCGATTGTGGCTATTTCGAAGAGTCAGTTCCAAGCCACTCGTGGCATGGAAATCTCCAACGAACATCCAATCGTAATGGAGGATGGTTGGTTTTCCGATGATACTGGGAGCTTTCTTGCAGTGGTCGTTCGAGACAAGATAGATGGAGACTGGGGCTATGTCGTATTGGCGAGAGACGAGTACTTTCAATTCCGGCCAATCGAATTCAAAAGTGACATTGCTCATCGCGACGATGCGAGAAAGAACCTGCAGTTTAAAATGGCAGACTTGGTGCGTGAGAGCCAGAGGATATTTCCGCACGGCGTTCCAGCTTCTCAGGATTCAGATAGCTGAGGTAAATTTGGAATACATGAGCCATAATATGCGGATGGACTGGTCTTTTATCTTGGCATCCGTAACTTTTCGAAGTCTGCAATTTCGACTTATGAAAGCACGCTTTTAGAGGTTCGATTCGGCCAAGCTTTATACGCCGTCCGTTAGAGTGATCCCACGTCGTCTGGCCCTCTGCACAATTGCAGATATCGCACCTCTGGGAGCTTACATCGGATTATCAGCCAGAAATAGAATATAATATCTCCTGGCGTCGCAAACGGCGGGTATGGGTGCAGGGCGTGGGTGCGACAAATATCCGGAAGCCGTGGGGTCTCGTTAATGGGAATGCTGAAAATGAACAGGGTACCGTTACCCGTTTCGTTCATGATTGTCGTTTCGATGGTCGTCGCACTGTTCATTTTCTTCGGCGCCTGGGCCGTGACTGTCGACGCGGCCAATAATGAGCGGGAACTCTCTTTCGCCATCGGAAGCAACGTGAGCCTTGGCGTGAACCCCTTGCCGGCTCAGCCGAACACACGGACAGCTGTAACCAAAGGTGAAGCCGGCCAAAGTGCAGCCGACACATGGTGGGGCAGCTCGTTGCTTTTGGCCTGCCCGCTGCATTAGTATCGCCCGATAATTACGCCACTCGGTGGCCGCTTTTTGAGGGACTGGATAAATTGGCACTCATCGCAAGCCCTAATCTGAACGTCATCGCCACCCGTCTGCCATGGGGGGTGCATTACAGCTGGGTGATAGTCGGGCTGCTGGCTATGGTCCAGATTATCGGCAGCTCCATCGGAATGGCCGCAGGCGTAGTCGTAGCGCCACTGAGCGACCCGCAGGGTGGTTTCGGCTGGAGCATAGGCATGATCGGCTTCGCCCTCATGGTCTACTACCTGGTCGGCGCTCTTTTTGCCCCAATCAGCGGTTGGCTGGGAGACCGCTACGGTGCGCGACGCATGATGTTTGGCGGCGGGGTCCTATACGCAATCAGCATGCTGCTGCTCGGCGTAATCACCGAGCCATGGCATTTCATTATTACGTTCAGCGTGATGCTTTCGCTGACTCAGTCGATATCGATGGTCCCTCTTATGGCTGCCGTAACCCTC
>JADFKI010000055.1 GCA_022565015.1 Chloroflexota bacterium | reverse complement strand
TGGCAACTCAACAGCGAAGGTAACGCCCTAAATCTGATCAAGAGCGTTCTTGCAGATCCTAGTCTAGGCCCGCGACAGAAGACTAGTGCTTAGTTGCATTGATATATAGACACTAGGATGGTCGTCTGCTATTGTGCGTTCATGCGCAGAGCAGAAACCGTAATCATGTTGACAACAGATGAAAGAAGTGGCTTGGAGTCGGTGCGACGTAGTCGGGCGGCACCGCACAGAGCGGTGCAACGAGCTGGGCTGGTGCTGCTGGCGGCGGATGGAGTGGCCAATACGGTGATAGCCAAGGAGGTTGGCTTGTCTAGGGCCACAGTGGTGAAGTGGCCCCAGCGTTTCGCTCAGTCTCGCATGGCTGGAGGAGACCCGCCCGGCCCCAGGCAGCCCGATGGGGCAAGAGGAAAATCAATACCCGACTTTAGGGAGGCCGGGAGTTGTTGAATCGTAGGAGCAATCAACACGCGTGCCGACTTGAAAGTGGACCTGTTATCAGCAGTGCGACTCTTTCTGACTCGATTAGTCCGAGGATATCGGTCGAGTTGATAGCCCTTTCAAACTAACAACTAAATCAGTCTTATTATCAACTATGGCAAGGCCTCCCATTATGACCTTGCCAGTTAGTATGAGGTCGGGGACTCCTTCGTCATCAGACAGGCCGCTAACATGTGCATTGTGCACACCTGCAAACTTGTTTCGTGTCTCCACTTTGACAATCCAGCCTTCGGGAACGGTTATCTTGGCCCCACCCATTACGACCGTCATATCTATCGTCGCTGGGGGATCTACAATGTTCGCTTCGGTGAGGTCCAGTTTGACTCCGCCTGTTACAGCCCTTAGGTATCCGCCCTTGAAATCCGTCGTCACTACTTTCTCGTCCGCTCCACCAGTCACCCCTACGGCGTTGATCTCTCCTTCTCCAATCTCCTGGCTCAGGTAGCGTCCCTTTAACACTCGTCCCAACAATATTATCACTACCTGGACAGCAACCAGAAACATTAACGGCTTTATCAGCCTTTTCATCGCTGTCTCCTTATATGTATTGGAAATTGCATCGCCCATTGATACCGAGACACGAGTCCGTCGCTGCTTCGGGTGAGGGTATCACACGGTCAGATAAAAATGCGTGGCGCCGGGTCAGATGACCATATAGCGGTTCCCTGGTTGAAGATGCATCCGAGCAGTTCAACGTCATTATGGATCCTCCAAGACTGATCGAAGTTCCGCAGACTATCAGGGGCTATGGCAGCAATTGAATGTGCACGTAGCTGGGAGTTCAGTAGTTTTTTATCACCATTGAACAAACATCGGCATGACGACGTGCACGTACTCGGTGCCGGGAGCCGACTCAATCGGCTTGAGGACGCCGGGACTCGACGGCGACGTCGTTTCAAGGGCGACTTCACCGTCGCCCAGTACGTCCAGGGCCTCGGAAAGGTACTTGGCATTGAAGGCTATCTTCGAGTCGTCGCCCTCGATGTTCGCGTTGATCTCGCCCTGATTGTCGCCAAGCTCTTCGGCACGCGAGGATATGAGTATCTTCCCGCCGGAGCCGTTATCCCCGGTGTTCATCTGCAAACGGACGATTCCGCTGCCGTCCCGAGCGAATATCGCGGCGCTCCTGGTGACGCGCTGGAACTCGTCCAGCCCCACGATCGCCCTGGTGCCGTAGGTCTGGGGCACGAGCTGCGAGTAGTTTGGGAAGGTTCCCTGAATCAGCTGGGACACTATCTCGATGTTGTCCAGTCTGAAGAGTACCTGGCTCTTTGAGGGAGTGACCGTAAACTCAATTGCATCTTCCTGGCTGCCGATTAGTCGGTTGACCTCATGCAGAGCGCGGGCGGGCATAATGAACTCCACGGGCTCCGGCAGCGCTTCGATCAGCTTGCCGCGGTATACGGCAAGGCGGAACCCGTCGGCCGCCGCGAAGGTAAAATCGTCACCGTTGATCTCCACCTTGACGCCTGTCAGCACTGGCCGAGAGTCCTCGGTTGCGGCCGCGAATGCCGTGTGCGATATCGCCACTTTCAACGCCTGCGCTCCGAACTTGCCGGCAACGCCGGTCTCGACCGTAGGAATTGGAGGAAAGTCCTCGGCATCGGTACCGTTGATATGCGCCTCGAACTGCGCGCAGTTCAAGGCCAGCCCCAGGGGCTGAGGAGTGGACTCGATGTCGATGCGTTCCGCGGGCAGGGAGTTGACGAACTCCGTAAGAAGCCTTGCCGGGATGGTTATGGACCCTTCTTCTTCTATCTGAGCGCCAATCCACGTGGTAATGGCGATCTCAAGATTCGTCGCGGCAAGCTTCAAACGGGACTGGTCGGTCGATATCAGCACGTTCTGTGTGATGGGAAGCGTCGTGCGTGTGGCAACGGCGCGCCCGACGGTGGCCAACCCTCGACTTAGATTTTCCTGAAGACATGATAATTGCATTCCTGGGCCCTCCTTGAGCCTTGGCAAAAGTATAGACCGGTGTTCAAGGTCAGTCAACGGTCAGATTTACGCTGAGTGGGAGCTGCCGCACAGATGTCTTGAGCAGACAAAAGAGGCGCCCCCGTTTCCGCGAGCGCCTCCATATTATCGAGCGGAGAGCTATCGTACGGTTATGGTGCCCACCATTCCCAGGGATTCGTGAGGCACGCAGAAAAGCTTATACTCGCCTGGTTTATCGAAGGTAAAAGTAAACGTCTCAGACGACCCCCCGTCTACCGACACATCGATGTCGAGGCCGTCAACGGTGAACGTATGAAATTCGGACTCGGCATTGAACGTGAATGAAACGGTCTCGCCGGCGCTGAAAGTGAATTCGTTGGCGTCGAACGAGTAGCTTCCGGAGCCGCCCGGGTCCTGAAGCGACACGGTAACCTGCGTGCCGCCGCCGGAGGTCCCGCCAGTGCTGCTGGGCGCCGCCGGTACGGCGGTATTGGCAGGAGGGACTACCGGGGGAGAAGGCCTCTGAGGCGCCGCCGGAGTCGGTTCCGCGCCGCTAGGGCAAGCCACCAAAGCAATTGAAACCAGTGCCACCATTGCCATTAGCGCCAATATTCGCTTAGACACGCTTCCTCCTTGTTACCTGGCTGTCCCGACTAAATTGTAGAGATTCGCACTATGTCTGCAGATAAAACCATTGGTGAACCTTTTCACATACTAGCATTCAGGCCTTCTATCGGTCAATGAATTCCAGCAATATATCTTCATATAACCCTTGACACTAGTGTTCTACTTTGTTACTTTGGTCCAGAACATTAGTTTGAGCATTTAACAAACCATACGTTCTTAGATGTTTCCCTATTTAAATGGGTCTTCCCCTGTAAGGATGGGATTCACTCATCACACGAGAAAAGCAGAAGGAGCCGCGATGAAAGGCAAGCTCTCTGAAAGACAGCAGTTCATTCTCGAGTTCATCCGGAAGTTCATGGATGAACACCAGTTTCCGCCCACCGTTCGCGATATACAGGCGGGGTGCGACATAAGCTCGACCTCCGTCGTTGATTACAACCTCCATATCCTGCAGCGAGAGGGCCACCTCAGGCGATTGCCCGAAGTGTCCAGAGGCATCGAGCTTCTTGACGGCTTCAGGAGCTCTCGGAGGGACATCGTAAGCGTTCCCATCGTGGGTAGCATCGCCGCAGGCGAGCCTTTGCACATTCCAGCGGCCGGCTCACGCGAAACCGATGAATTTGAAACCGTAGATCTGCCATCGTTCCTAACGGGAGGTAAGTCGAATGTCTACGGTCTCAGGGTAAAGGGCACCTCCATGATAGATGCATTCATCACGGATGGCGACCTCGTGCTCTTGGAGCCAATCTCGCAGCCGCAGTCGGGCGACATGGTCGCAGCGGAGATTAAGGACATGGAGGAGATCACCCTCAAGCGGTTCTATCTCGAGGGTGACACGGTTCGCTTGCAACCCGAGAATGAGAATATGGAGCCCATCATCGTGCCTGCTGAGAACGTAGCCGTTCGGGGAAGGGTAGTCGGCGTCGTCAGGTCGCTGTAGCCTATAGACAAGTCGTTTGATACGGTGAGGCCGGACGCAATGTCCGGCCTCTTTATTATTGAGCTCCCTATTTGACATGCGGTATGGACGTGAGTATAATGCTAGCAGACCCCTACCCAGGGGGTAAGGGTAAACTTAATTCATAACAGGATTTCAGACGTGGCTACGACCAGTAAAAATGAAGACCTCCCCGAGGCCAAGCGGGACGCGCTCAAGCGATTGAGCTATATCGAAGGTCACCTGGCCGGCATTCGGCGCATGGTTGAGCAGGACAAGTATTGCGTTGACGTGCTCAAGCAGACTTTCGCGGTGCGCAGGGCAATACTCAAGCTGGAAGCCAGACTGCTGGAAGGCCACCTGCACTCGTGTGTAATCGAGGGTGTGAGGGAAGGTCGCGAAGACGAAGTACTCGGTGAGCTATTGGAGCTTTTTGCTCTTTCGGACAAGAGGTAATGGTGATGGCAACAGAGACTAGAGAAAAAATCGTTCTTCCAATCAAGGGCATGACGTGCGCCTCTTGCGTATCTCATGTAGCGGGCGCACTCGAAGACGTGGAGGGTGCAACGGAAGTCAACGTCAACCTGGCGACCGAGAAGGCGACCGTGAGCCTCGAGCATGACGGACCAAGACTCGGGGAGCTGATACACGCCGTCGAAGATGCCGGTTACGGCGTCGGCACGGAGAGGGCGACGCTGGCGATCGGCGGCATGACCTGCGCCTCGTGCGTAGGTCATGTGGAGAAGGCTATTGGGGAAATCGAAGGCGTATTGAATGCAACGGTCAATCTGGCGACGGAGCGGGCAACGGTCGATTTCGTCCCGGGTGTGGCCGGCATCTCGGACATACGACACGCCGTCGAGGACTCCGGCTATTCGGTGGTGGGAATCGTTGGCGACGAATACGACGATGCGGCGACTCCCAAGGACGTCAAGGTATTGCGCACCAAGTTCATCGTCAGCCTCGCCGTGGCCGGTCTTATCATGGCGATCATGTTTACTCCGGGCGCGGGGGCTGCCTTGCCGTTCAAGATGGACTACTTGCTGCTCGTGCTGGCCACACCGATACAGATCTGGGCCGCGAAGCAGTTCTACGTGGGCGCCTGGGGCGCCCTCAAGCACCGCACGAGCAACATGAACACGCTGATAGCCGTGGGCACCTCGGTCGCCTTCCTGTACAGCCTTGCGGTTACGTTTTTCGCCGGAACCTTCTTCTTCGAGGGCGTCGGCGCCGAGACCTTCTTCGACACCTCGACGGCCATCATCGGACTGGTCCTGTTGGGGAAGTACCTGGAGGCGCGTGCCAAGAGCCGTGCATCCAACGCCATCAAGGCCCTGGCCGGCCTGGCTCCCAAGACCGCGAGGATTGTACGCGACGGAGAGCATGTCGACATTCCCATCGAGGACCTGGAAGTAGGCGACCTGGTGATCGTGCGTCCCGGCGAAAAAGTGCCTGTGGACGGAGAGGTCGTCGAGGGGGCTTCTTCCGTAGACGAGTCGATGCTCACCGGCGAGAGCGTGCCCGTGGAAAAGGCTGCGGGCAGCGAGGTCTTCGGCGCGACGATCAATGGAACGGGTGGCTTCACCTTCCGTGCCGGCAAGGTCGGTCGCGACACCATGCTTTCTCAGATCATTCGCCTGGTCGAAGAGGCGCAGGGCTCCAAGGCGCCGATCCAGAGACTTGCGGACCAGATCTCGGCGTACTTCGTTCCCACGGTCATAGGCATTGCGGCCGTAACGTTCGCAGTATGGCTCGCCTTCGGCCCCTCTCCAAGCTATGTGTACGCCATACTTACCGCTGTTGCTATTCTGATCATCGCTTGCCCATGCGCCATGGGGCTTGCGACTCCCGCCGCGATTATGGTCGGCACCGGCAAAGGCGCCGAGAGCGGCATCCTTATTCGCAGCGCAGAGGCCCTGGAGCGCGCGCATAAGATTCAGGTCGTGGTTCTGGACAAGACGGGCACCTTGACTCAGGGAAAGCCTTCGGTGACCGACATAGTCACGGAAAATATTAGCGAGGCGGAGCTCATCAGGTTGGCGGCGTCGGTTGAACGCGGCTCGGAGCACCCTCTCGCCGACGCCATCGTATCGGAGGCAGCTCAGCGCTCAATAGCTCTTGAAGATGTGAGCGACTTCAACGCGATTCCCGGATTCGGCGTGCAGGCGAAGCTGAACGGCAACTCCCTGGCCCTTGGGAACCTTGCGCTGATGCAACGCGAGGGCTTCGAGCTGAACGGTCTGGAGGCCAGGGCGATCGAGCTCTCGCGGCAGGGCAAGACGCCGATGTTCGTGGCGGTTGATGGCGAGGTGCGAGGAGTGATCGCGGTGGCCGACACGCTGCGCCCGGAGTCCAAGGCGGCGGTCAAGGCCATGCGAGACCAGGGCCTCGAGGTCGTAATGCTCACCGGTGACAACCGGCGCACGGCCGAGGCGATTGCCGCCGAGATCGGCATAGACCAGGTAGTGGCGGAGGTGTTGCCGGGCGACAAGGCCGATCAGGTAAAGTCGATTCAGGCCCAGGGCAAGACGGTCGCCATGGTTGGCGACGGGATAAACGACGCCCCGGCCTTGGTCCAGGCCGACATCGGCATCGCCATCGGCTCGGGCACTGACGTCGCCATGGAGGCGGCCGACGTTACGCTGATACGCGCGGACCTCCACGGTGTAGCGACCGCGATCAAGCTCAGCAAGGCCACGATGCGGACTATTAGGCAAAACCTCTTTTGGGCCTTCGCCTATAACGTCGCGCTCATCCCCATTGCGGCGGGCGTATTGTTCCTGCTGTTCTCCGACGGCGACGTGCCGGTAGTACTGCGGCCCGTGCTTGGCGAGTTCGGCTTCCTGAATCCGATTCTCGCTGCCGCGGCCATGGCTGTCAGCTCGGTGACTGTGGTCACGAATTCGTTGAGGCTGCGAAGATTCAAATCTACCGCGAGCTAGTCTTGAACAAACTCCTAGGAGGGTGATGACATGCGGATACCATTTCTGAGCAGGGGTGGCGGCATGATGGCGACAGACCCCGTCTGCAATATGGAGGTCGACACGAAGAAGCCGAACGGCGGCACATTTGAACACAAGGGTGAGACGTACTACTTCTGCGGACCGGGCTGCAATCGTGCATTCGAAAAGGAGCCCGAGGCGTACCTCTCCGGCGAAAAGAAGATGGAGATGTAGTTTTCCACTCCCGTTAGGCCGACTCTCGGAAGAGGCAAAAGTAATGAGGGTCGGCCGTACGGAGTCGGTATGCTGGAGCATGAACGAGTCTTCGCCCGCGGAGCGGCCAACTACAACTAGAGCAATACGGCCTCCGACGTTTCCCGCAAACTTGTGGCGCCACAGATGATTTTGGCAGCCAAGGAATTTTAGGATGCTGAAGAAGTGGAGCCGTAGGTTACGCTGGACGGTTGGGACCATCGTGGCGGCTACGCGCTCGAAGGCATAAGGAATCGGTATTAACCAGACCGTACAAGACGTAGTAGAATGTTACTAGTTTGTTGGCAGCCGGACCTATTCAGAGGCCGTTGTCGTCAAATGGTCGTCAAGAACGGAGAATACCGAGGCGCTGGGAAGGCTAGTTACCGGCTTATACAGGGACTAAGCCGAAGTGGCGGAATGGTAGACGCGGCGGTCTCAAAAACCGTTGTCCTCACGGACGTGTCGGTTCGACTCCGACCTTCGGCACTCACCCCATCTGACTCGATGCCGGATGCGGCAGGCCTCGTAGAGCGATTCCCCGCGAGCGTTCGCCCCCTGCCAACCATGGTCCTTCAGGATGTGTCGCAGCCTCCGCATGTCGTCACGCTCTGTAGTGGATTTCACTGGAATCGCGGTTTCAGTTTTGTACCGTGAGTCCGTTACAACCTTCAGGTAACGACCTGCTCTTCCGCCAGAATTCTCGTCGGCTTGCCGTCGACGCTCTCTTGATTTCGTTCTCCCCAAAACTGGGATATTCCTTCGTGGCCTTTCTTATCAGCCCAGAGCGTCAGCTGGTCTCGTTGCTCATTGAAATCGAAATATGGGACGGCCATTCCGCAGGAGCTTTGAACCAGGTCGATTTCGAGATCGAATATCTGCCGGCTGCCTGTCATGGTTGGGAACATGGATATGTACTCGTTCCACTCCGGGTCCCTGGGATGATATGGCTTTACGCGGCCAAGCAGCCGGAGTATCATCGGGGGCCCTTCGAAGGCGCAGAAAATGAGGGTCATTCGGTCGTTTTCAACGACGTGTGCCGCCGTCTCGTTGCCGCTGCCGGTCAGATTTAGCCATACGATTCTATTTCGCCCTAGTATGCGGAGCGAGTCCATTCCCTTGGGCGACACATTCACTCGCTCGTCGGCCGCCGCAGTGTCAACGAAGAACATATGTTGGCGCTCTATGAATTCCGTGAATACGGCGCTTAATTCTTCAAATCTTTTCCCCATTAATGTTCGCCTCCTTAACATGCAAACATTGAATTCTCTTGATCGGCTGACGGAATGGCATCTGCCGACGAACTCTGAGTTAGGATTGGCCCAAGATTGATAATTTTGCTATTAATGGTCAATTTACATCCATTGCATGAAAACGTTCGCATATTCTGGGTCTGCTGGATATTGAATACCAGGTTAGCCGAGGAGAATACACGGATAAGTCGTCGCCGTAAGGCGTCGAGCAGAGGGACGGTTTAGGAGGATCAATGCCAAGGGTAGGCGTACGCCGAACGGATGGCGCCGACCAAGGATATGCAGTCATTGTCTTAGCGGCGTATCCCCGGCCGGCTTTAGGAGGAATAAGACACGTTGTGTCTACTGAAATACGATGCTGTCTGAAACGACAAGGATTCGAAATGCCCTAAACACCGCGTGCACAACTGCTTACCAGATCTCGCCGACTCTGCCTCTCTTCGGAAGGCCCTTGCTTTCCCAGTAGCCTTTGGGGAAATCGCCCAGAAGCTCGATCTGAATTACCCACTTGGCCCATTTGTACCCGTACGCGCCGGGGGCGACGAGCCGCAGGGGATGGCCAAAGCGATCGATTCGCATTTCGTTGAGCTCATAGGCCACGAAGGCATCGTTTTCGAGCAGGTCAGCTATGAGGTGCGTCGTATAGTAACCATCGGCGCACCGAAATGCAGCCGCCACGGCCTTTTGGGATACCTGAGCGGTCTCAAACAGCGTGGCCAGGGTCACGCCCTTCATCGTTGCGTTGTTCCGGAAGCCGCCCACGCAGTCCATTCGAACGGGCCGTTCAACGGTCGCCATGCCCTCGAGCTCTGCCAGGGACAGGCGCTGCGGATTGTCGACCAGGCCGGTAATCTCTAGCGAATAGTCCTCGATGTCTACATCAGGCACGCCCCAGAACGAAAGATTGCCCAGGTCTTTCATGGGAGTCGGGTCGTTTCTGCCATCCACTCGCGCCAGCTTCTTGAAAATGAGAACCCAGATCAGGAGCCAGGCTGTTAGCGGCTTACGGATGGGGTACGGGAAGGCCACCCAGGCGTAATACATAATCTTGAGAACCCTTGGATGGTTGGAGAGGTGGCGGAGTTTCGTCATGAGTCCTGAATCTTTCTGATGGCTAGGGCCTAAGGTTCATAGCCACCCGAATCGGATTGGGGGCCGCAGTCGCCAGGTTGACGCTAAAGACGTAATCGCCATCGATCAGCTCCACGCCGTCTTCGAGTGTACCAGTATAGCTTAGGGCAGGACCGCCCGGAACTATGCCGGGTAAGGTGAAGCCGCCGGGGTCCGCTTCCGGGCGCAGCGTACCGTCGCGATGAAGGTAGAGCCTTAAAGGGCCGCCTCTAGTCGGCAGCTCAACGTAGTTGTCGATAGTCCTGTCGAAATTTATTGTAGCGCGGGTCTGCAGGGAGCCGGAAGGCTGACTCAGATTCTGAAGGCTAAGCTCGACGGTCGCCGCAGGTCCCTCTTTCGATGGAGACTCGAAGGGCAATGCCTTCGTGACCTGCGTTCGGAAGCCGCTATAAGTGAAGGTGACCTCGCCGACGAGGATTTCGTATTCGAGTGAGACGCTTTTCGCAGGAGCAGGTGGAGATGTGCGGGAAGCACTTTGCGCCGAGTCAGTCGAGATCGGCGCTGAAACGCTGTTGGAGCCGTTGCCGCATGCCGTGGCGAACAGCATCGTGCCCAACGCTAGGTACGAGAAGCCGCCTACGAATATACTCGTTGGAATCGGACGCCTCCGGAAAATAATGACATCGTCTCTGTAATCAGATGTCCTGACCGAAGAGGGCGATTCCGATTAACGAGCGTGTCGGTTGTGCTTGTACATCTGCTGCCAGTTCCAATCGAGGGTCTCGTCGTCCGGGCGTTCGGCCAAGTCGATGCGGACGTGCAGTGGGCCCAGATCGCTGTCGAATACGACGAGGATCTGCTGATTGTTGGTGTCCGTGTATCGAAAGCCCGGCGCCTGAAGGATCTGCGGCGGGCTGATCTGACAGTAGAAACCCGCGCTGGAAAGCTCGGTCGCCGCGTTGCCTGAGATCACGTTGGCGAGCTCGCCCAGGGCGGATAACGCTATCTCGTCGAACTCCTCGACCTCCTCCTCCATCATCACGCTGGCGACGGCCTTGGCGGTATCGATGTCGAACCCGTAGAGCACATGCCCTTCCACGAGTCCTCGTACCCTGATGATCGCCGTAATGTCCTCCGTGGTCACCTGCTCGGACATCATGGCGTATTCGTCCAGGTCCAGCTCCTGGCCAAGCATCCTCTGCCATACGTTTTGTGCCGGAGCAAGAAATGGGTTAACGTATTCCGCTCTCATACTACGCTTTAGTCCTATTTTTTGAGTATCTGTACGATCAGCTGGTCCTGGTAATCCTTGTGCGCGAGGTCGACGTCGTAGGGATTGATCTTGGGTCGGCCCCGCTTGTTGAAGAAGATCCGGACGACCGGCCGACTGAAGTTCCCCGGGGTGTTGCGAGAGATCACGCCGGACTCTCCGGTGCTGAGCTTTACCATCACGCCGGATGGATAGAGCGGTACGTTGGCCGCCAGGAGCTGCACAAGCTCGGGGTCGAAGAACTCGCCGGAGTATGCCATGACGTACTCGACGGCCTCGTTGGGCATGAACGCGCCGCGCTCCGGTCGGGCTGAAACGAGGTCGTAAAAAGAGTCCGAAATGGCGAGGATGCGCGCAAACGTCGATGCGTCCTGTCCTCTGAGGCCTTCCGAAAACCCGCTGCCGTCCCAGCGTTCGTGGTGCTGGTACACGGCCTCGGCGACATCCGGCGAAAAGCGGTCGTACTGGCTTATGATCTCGGCGCCTAAAAGCGGGTGCCGGCGAAGCTCCGGCGTCTGCTCGTCCGAGGTCGCTCCGGCTGCTGAGCCAAACCCGCCAGGCGTGACCGCATGGCCGACGTCTTTCAACATGGCTGCCATCGCCAGTCCGTGGAGCTGGTTCATGTCGTAGCCGGCCCTCTTTCCCAATAGCAGGGCCAGGCCTGCCGTCTTTACCGGCTGGACGAAGGGGTAATCCTCGTGGGAGGGGCAGCCGCTAGTGTTTATCTCCCCCACGACTTCGGGGAATAGCTCCCGGGTAATATCCCAACCAACCCGCTCGAGCTCGTCCAGAAGAGCGGCGTCGACGCTGGTGTTGCCCTGGTGCTCCGTCATAAGCTGACGCATCGCCTGAATGGCCTGCGCTTCCAGCTCCGGGGCAATCAGAGGCTGTACCGGTACGTCGGCGACGCGGGCGTCCTCGATGAATACCTCTTCGATGCCGTATATGTTGAGCGAGGTGAGCGACTCGCCCGTGAGACGGTCGCCGGACTTGGCGATTATGTAGCCCCGGCTGTCGTAGATCGTCCTCACCAGCTTCATGCCGGGGCGGGCCATCTCCGCTGAGATTCTTCGCATTTCGGGTACCCTCGGTTTAGGAAATTGTCGGTATCCGGGTGGATTCCCTGGAATCAGGCGAGGGGCATATCGGTAGTGTTCAAAAGATCGCCCAATCGGCAATGCAGGACGCGTCGCTATCCCTCTCCCATAATCAATATAGGTAATCGAATTGGCGGCGCATTACACATCTTCGGCAGTGGATGCAAGAAAATCGTCACGGGCAACCCAAACGGAAAGGAAACCGTTCTAGGTGCGGCTAACGGGGACTCGTTTTCGAAGCCGTCTGTAGGTGCGTGGCAGCCCGGCATTTATCCCGGATATCATGAGCAAGAAATGCAACAGGCCGCTATTTGGATGGGGCCCGTTGCTGAGAATCTTGCGTTACAAGGGCCTACTGGCCGCCGCCAAGCTCCCCGGGAATTTTATCAAGGAAGCGCTCCAGACCGAAACCGCGTTCTCTGAGGTCATCAAGGGCCTCGTCGGAAAGGAACGATCGAAGATGCTCCCGGACGTTCGGAAGCCGGCCTGGGAATGCCTCGAATGACAGGCCATCGTGGGAACCGCCGAAACGTGACCCTGGGCGTCGGAATAGGCCGCCTCCGAAATTCCCGCCGGGGCCGAAGTGCCCGCTGGGGCCGAAACGCCCGCGGCCCTGACCTTGAGATACGAGCTTCACGATTCGGTCGCCGTCGGCCGTCTCCACTTCGACGACAAGGGTCCGCTCGCCGGAGCTCAAGCCTGATATGTCCCCGTCGTGGTCGATAAGGACTCGCGTCGCGTCGTCGATCTCGAAGTGAACGGTATCCGTTCCGTCAACGGGCACGAGATCGAATGTGCCCGCCTCGACGTCTACGTTCTCCACCGTGCCAACGATGGTCCTGGTCGTCTGGAATCCGTCGTCGGTCTCCGTGACGAATTCGCTCCTGACGACCCCGTCTCCCATACCATGGAATCGCCCGGCCAGGCCGTGGCCGGATGCGGCTTCGTGACGATTGAAGGTAAATACGGCGCCTTCTCGCTCCCCCAGGGTAACCTCTACGTTCATCGTGTCGCCGCCGCGAATAATGGTGAACGTCATGACCACTTCGGGACTGGACGACCGTACGGCATCTACGACATCCCTGGGGCTGGACACGGCCTCGCCTTCAACGGACGCTATGACGTCTTCCTCTTCCAGAAGGCCGTCCGCGGGGCTGTCCCGCATTACCGATTTAACGATCGCGCCGCCCTTTATGCCCAGTGCATCCGCTTCATCCTCGGAAAGCCCGGCCAGAGCAATGCCGACATAGGCGCCTTGCTGCCGGGTCTGGGGATTGCCATTCGCAGAGGAGGGCTCGGCAGGCGAGGAGTCGATCGCGACTGTACTGGGCGAAGGCTGAGTCGGAGGGAGCGCCGCCTGTGTATCATCGCTTGCGTCCGCGCCGCTGAGCCGAACGGCGGCGATTGCCGAGAATGCCAGCGCGCCGGCTACGATTACGGCGACGGGTATGAGTCTCTTCATGAAAGGACCTCCACGCACTTCACAACACGTTTCTAGGGCGAGGAATCGGCTTCAAGACCTCTATTTCCGTACCTTAGAACGTAACGAGGCGGCACCTGGTTAGTGCTTTCACCGCCCGATCAGCATCCTCTCAACCAGGTACCGCCTATGGAGGGGACCTCGATTAATACTACGGCATCGTCCCGGCATCGGATTTCGCTACCGGGAGACCTCGAGCTCTTCCTCGACGATTTCGCCGTCTTCTTGGACGTGAAAGGCGTGGATTGCAGGATCGTCTCTGTCTTCCAGGGAGACCAGAACGTAGAAAACGTCATCGCCAAGCCAGCCGCTCTGTTGCGCCATTCTCACATCGGTCGGTGACGGGTAGGCCGGGCTGTGCGTGTGCGAGTGATAGAAGGCGAGTATCTCCTGTCCGGCGCGTTCGGACTCCAACATGACGTTTAGCTGCTCCTGCGGGTCCATCAGGTACCGGAAAGGGCTCTTGGCCGTGTTGGTAATGCGGTGTACCTTGGAGACCACATGGTCGCTGCCCGTCAGTATTCCGCAGCATTCATTTGGGTCCTCCTGAAGGGAGTGCGCGACCATCTGGTCGGCGTGCTCCTTTTCCATTCGCAGCAATTCATTCCTCCGGTGATTTTTGGCCCTGCAATGGGCCTGGTTCATCCAGGTCTTGAGTCGCCGTAAAGCGCGCTTCGACTGGCGAGGATGAGAGTTTCGTGCCTTCGTACGACTGATTTGATGCACGCGAGGCGCTCAGGCTGCATGTGCCGGATGTGAGACGCCGCCGGAGGGCCCATGCTCGAAATACCGGCGCTATCGCCGACCGGTGAGGCGACCAAGGAATCGTCGTATCAGGCTTACGAGTGAAAATCCAGCCGACTTGTCCCGTCGCCTGGAGGTACATTCGACGCAGGTGCAGGCGGGAGGATGGTCGTAGTGCCAGTTTGGTCTGCTTGCCATATCGCCAATCTACCACGCCGCCGCGGAAGCTACAATCCATACGTCGTCGCCCCGCGGGTTTTTCCAGGCGTGTGGGTTGACTGATACGAACGAATGTGCTAATCTTGTTCCTGTAGAGGGACAGACCCAAGAGGTCTGGCCCTTTTTTGTTTTCCGGCCTCCCGCAAGGGGACGCCCAGCCGATTCGCTTGTTTCCAATGGCATGAGGGGTATCATATGGCGTTTTTCGATTCCAAGGTCTCGAGATTCAGTATCGACGATACCGGCGGCACGCCCAGAGACCTTTCGGCATTTGTCACGGATGTCAGAGGGCTTCCAGGTCGCAGGGCGCTAAATGAGGTAACGGCCCTCGCCGACAGCGGCGCCAGGTTCGTCCCCGGCCTGGAAGACGTTCCGTTCTCTCTCAGCGGACTCTTCGACAACACGTCGACGTCTGGTCCAGACGCGGTGTTGGGCGCCCTGCGTTCTCACACATCGGACGTGGATTTCGAATACGGGCCCGAAGGCACGTCTGCGGGCGACATCAAGTATTCGGGCAGGTGCTGGGTCGTCTCCTACGACCTACGGAGCCGGGTGGGCAGCCTCGTGGAGTGGACCGCGTCGTTACAGGTCGAGGGCACGGTAACGCGCGGCACCTATTAGGCTCAAGATGAGTGAAGCCGGGGCGAGCCCGAAATCCTCCCGACGGCTGACGCTCCCCGGCGGAGGCTGGTGGGACCTGTCGCTAAGACCGCTGTGGAAGCACGTGAAGCTGTGGAAGGGTGGTGACGAATGCCTCGTCGAGACGGCCATCTTACACCTGACGTTGGACTGGAGCTTCGAAGAGCCAATCACCATTGACTCCCTGAGAGCACGTGACCCGGACGACCTTGCGTGTGTAGTCGAAGCGATCATTAGCACCTTTGCAACGCCGTTCGAGAGCAAGAGGGATATGGCGGAAAAGCTGTATCGAGGGCTGAATGGCGGAGTGCTGACCGAGGAGTTTGCCGAAGCGCACA
>JADFKI010000298.1 GCA_022565015.1 Chloroflexota bacterium | reverse complement strand
GTTGAACGGCTCCTTGCGTACGTTGAATCCCAGGTACCTTATGCTGTTGGCGGGATTGGTTACGACGGTCAGGTCCGGCATCGAGTTGATCTTGTCCTGGAACCCCTTTTCCAGGCCAAGGGGATTAAAGACGTAATCGATGTCGCCGTTGGCCAAGGCTAGAATCGCGGCATCCTGGCTGCCGTAGATATTGAATATCTCGGAGTCGACGTGAGGCCCGAGCGTCATCTCCAGCGTCTTTTCGCCACCGGGCTGGCCGTAGAACGTAATGTCGTAGTCTGTGCCTGGTGCGTCTTCCTGGTAGGTGCCGTTGGAGTACTGAGTGACGACGGTGCCTTCACGGAACCAGTTGGGGGCCTTGTCGTTTTCGAAGAATGCGCCCGCCTCCCACTTCGAGAAGACGAACCCGCCGGCCGTCGGCTCGTTCTCGGGAACGTGGCCGAACAGTGCCTCCTGCTGGGCATCTATGTCGCCGGCCTGCTTCGCACTGGCGACCACTGGCTCCCAGTAGTGCTTGGGAAGGATGGGCGCGAACGCCAGGCCGAATTGCCACACGCTCAGTCCGGGGAGCTGTGGGTTGCCGTCCTCGTTCGTCGCCTTGAAGTAGACCTTGAGCGTTTGTGGGTCCAGGGCCTCCACGTGATCTACGAAATCCGGGTCTACCGTCACGGAGAAATCCCCACCGAGCTCCATCTCGAGTGCGGTGTTGACGACGAATACGAAGTCGTCAGCCGTGATCGCTTTGCCGTCGCTCCATTCCACGTCGCGCTTCAGGTTGATCTGGGATGTCCAGAACTGTTGACCGCCGATGCTTTCCTTGACCAGCTCGGACGGAAAACCGTCGGCCAGGATGGGAATCCAATCGAAGCGCTGATGTGAGTAGCCGTAGAGCGTGGTGGCAACGCCGTCGAGAACATATCCTGTCCAGACGGAGCCGCCGGGGCCGGCGATGTAGTTCCAGTAGTTCCTGGTGTCGGGTTCCTCGAAGATACCGTAGCTGATGACCTTGGGTTCATCAGGCGTGGCCGGTATCGCCGGAACAGGCGCGGGCGCCGGTGCGGGCAGGGCGGGCACGGGTGCAGGCGGTGGCTCCGGCGTGTTACTGCAGGCCAGAGCCGCGAGAGCCGCTCCGGCGGCGAAGAATACAGCCACATTCTTCAGCCTGAATATTCGATAGCGAGCAGTTAGCATCCTTCCCTCCTGTAGGGCTTTCACAGGTATGAAATAGCCCTATCAGGAGGCAATCAAACATGACGAATGACGATAGCTACTATATCGAAAGTACCCCCATATGTTACTAGAAGTGACGTCGTTCACTAAGCCGATTGGACGGTCCACTGGGGTCACCAAGAACGTGGCGGACCCTGGAAGACCGGTCCTAACCGAGCTTGCGGCCGCCCTCACGGAGGCGCCGTGGTGCGCGAATCTACGCGGTGCCCAGCTCGCCTGTGAAATCCCTCTGGAAGGTGGGACGGATAACCAGCTCCGGTATGGTTGTGCGCTGGGGCAGGGCCGCGATGAGGGTTATGGCCTCGGCGGAGTCCTCGGCCGTCACCATGGTCGCCCTGGCGTCGGAGCTCGGGGGCACTGGCCTCTTGTCCAGGATGGGCGTGTCGACCTCACCGGGGATGACGACGCTGGCGCGGATCCCCTGGTTCTTGAACTCGGAGGTGATGAATCCCGTGAAGTTGATTACCGCTGCCTTTGCGGCGCTGTATGCCATGCCTCCGACGAGTCCGGGATTTACGCCCGCCAACGACGCGACGTTTATTATCGTGCCCTCATGGGCCTCCAGCATCGTCGGCATAACGGCCTGGGTGCAGTAGATGGTCCCCACTATGTTGGAGTCAAGCACGGCGCGGATCTCCTCCGGTGTCGTGGTCAGCAGCTTTCGGTGCGGCGAGCTGTGCCCGGCGCTATTGACGAGCACGTCTATGCGCCCATATGCATCGAGAACGTCGCGAGCCATCTTTATGACGCCGTCGTAGTCCGCAACGTCGAGGCCAACGGACATGGCGGTTCCGCCCGAGGACTCGATCTTCTTTGCGGCATCCTCGACCTTGGAGGCGGTGCGCCCGACCAGCACCACACTGGCTCCCTGCTCGGCCATCATGATCGCGGATGCCAGTCCGATGCCGCTGCCGCCGCCCGTTATGATGCAGACCTTGTCCTTCAGACCCATGAATCACCTCTAGTAATCTCTTCAACGCCTTTCGCCCGGGTTGACCTTCGCCCAGAGTTCGGGAAGGGTCTCTAGTCCATTTTCGTCGGCGCTTGTATCCAAATATCATAGCCATCGGAGCCAACCAGACCAGAGTATTAGCGAGCCCGACCGTAAGCGACACGGGATGAGCGCTCAAGTTGCAGGCTAATCCTAATGGAGTTGGAGAACTGGTTGCAACGGCCACCTGTGGAGTTGCCGATGGAGCCTGAGTCAATTGTTTGGCAAGTATAGGCGTTGGTGGTGGAGGAAACCCAGTAGCTGTAGGCAACGGTGTGTTAGTAGTGGTGGCCCTCACAAGGGCGCGAGAAGCAATGGGAGTGGCAGTAGATCTGGTTCGTGTCGGAACCGTCGTCACGCGGGTATTCACCGGTGTAGCCGTTGGGGAAGGCAGCGATGAGCTCGGGGTTGGAACTAAAGGAACAGGAATGGAAGCAGAGACTGGAGTCGGCGTATCTGCTAACGGCGGCGGTGTGGGTGATGGTGTTACCGTGCTTGTCTGCTCTCCCGCCAAGATGTTGACCGAGAACTTTACAGTCTGAGTGCCTGCATTTGATTCGACGGTGATTACTCCGTCGTGTCTCCCTGAGCCAGCATTCTCCTTTACCTGCAACTGAATATTATCTATTCCAGTGACCTCGGTTGTAGGGCTAATAAGCTCTATCCAGTCCGGCCATTCGGTTACGTTCCAGATGATATTGCCGTAATCAGAATCATTAAGTGCGATTAGCCTCGCCATGGGAGTCTCGCCCTGGTCAATTGTGCCAAAATCCCAAGTTTCTGGCTTCACAGACAATTTCGCTCCTGGAAGTACCCTGAAAGATATCGAACCAATATCCACCTCTCGCTCCGGTATCGATGTGCCATCCCATCGGTGGTACAGTCTTGCGTTGATTGTATATTTCCCATCTATCGCATCAGTAGGAATAAAAATATTAATTGCCCCATATGTAGCATTTCCCGCTTCAGAGGTGAAAAAGAAGAGAGATTTCTCTCTCGGCTTTGGGGAAATTACTCCACTCTGTTTTTTCTCGCTGTCATAAATAAGGGAGCCTTCGGGGTCTAAAACTCGGAGCCAAACTCTGTAATCAAGCGTGAAAAACGGAGCAAGATGTTTTTCAACTCCAAAGTGTATTCTTACGTTATCCCCTGGCATATATTCCTGATCTCCGGATTTTATGTATACATCGCTACGGGCTACCCTTGATCCTGTTATTTTGATAGTCTCCGTCTCACCTCCGAATGACACCGTAATGGGCTTATCGGGAGGCGTGGGCCATGGCGCGGAGCGTTTAGCTCTAACGAGGATGATACCCGGCCCATCCATTACTGAAATCGGCCTGACTATTGCCACATGCTCCTTTGGCCAGTCCGTCACCTCCCATTCCAATTCGCCTTCACCCTCAAGCCTTACGTCGACCCAATTCTCAGGAGTTACTCCGGACTCGAATGGAATCTCCAGAGAATGTGACGATAAGATGAACTCCGGTATATTTTTCACCTCGAATGTAGCAGCATGTTCGACCGTAACCTCGTCATAGATCATTTCGGGGTCGTCCAGGTCCCTCAGGACGCCCGTGATTAAATAAGTCCCTTTTTCGGCATTGTTTGGAATTTCCCAGTAAAATGTGTACGTTCTCGAGAAGCCTGGTGACAGGGCAAAATTACCTTCGATGCCTTCTTTTGTGCTGCTGTAAGTTGGCTTTCCCGATGGAGACAGCAAAATCGCCTCCGCCTTAAAGTCAATATGCACATCACCGTCGTTCACTACCTCAAGCTTGATGACAGCTTCGTCCTTCGGCCTGTAAAAATCTTCCTCTGCCTCCATAGTCACGATACTGCCGCTAGGGCTATCTCGATTAGGTTGAGCACTCACTGGAAGAGCTACTACAGCCATTGTCACCAATATGATGAGGGCTGCCGAAATTGCTTTGATGCGATAGCTTGGAAAGTACATTAACCCGATTACACCAAATCGATTACGCCCATGCAAT
>JADFKI010000297.1 GCA_022565015.1 Chloroflexota bacterium | reverse complement strand
AAAACAGCTAAAGGCAAAGCCTAGGCAGCCGCTAGCGCGTTGTCAGACTGACCGCAGACATTCTATCACCGAGCCGAAAGCACGCAAAGGGGAAATACGCTGTTATTTTTTGAGTTTCGGTAAGGTATTTTGGCCGGCCGAAAAAGAGCCTTAAAAAAGAGTGGAATCCGGATGAGAAGGTGAGGTCCTCTGGACGAAGAATAAGGGCGGCGACGGGTTGGGGTATAGAGCACCGCTGCCGAGCAGTTCGCGTGCGCGAAATGTGGGAAGTGCCCCTGCCGGGACTCGAACCCGGGCACCCGGTTTAGGAAACCGATGCTCTATCCGCCTGAGCTACAGGGGCGTGCAGTCTATACCGTGGTTCATGGCTACTCGGCAGTTTCCAACCGTTCCTCCGTGACGACCATTTCACCAACACGGCTATTCTACTAAACGAACGGATGCCTTGCACGTAATGCTATGCAGGCGCCCCCCAACCGCTAGCCCCCAGCCCCTCCCGTCCTCCGCGCCCTGGCGACGAGGCCGCGAAGCGTGGCCTGCGCGACGACGGCTCGGCCCCCCGTCCACTGCCAATCGTAGCCGGGGGTCTTCTCGGTCGCGCGGGGCGGCTCTCTGAGCACCACCAGCGCCACCAGCGTCATGAGCAGCATCAGGCCCGCCGCGCCAAGGAAGACGCCCCTTGGCGTCGTGAGGGTCGTAACGCCGGCCAGCACCAGCGGCCCGAACACGCCGCCCAACGAGCCCGACGACGCCTTCAGTCCCTGCACCCTGGACCTGTGCTGCTCGAGCGTCATGTCGATGTAAAAGGCGTTGAGCGCGGGCATGATCAGGGCCAGGCCCAGGCCCGCCACCGCGGCGAAGACCATCATCAGCGGGAACGATGTCACGAAGGCGAGCGCACCCGGCAGGGCCGTGAACAGCAGCGCTCCCATGACAATGACGGGCTTTCGTCCCAACCTGTCGCTGTACTTGCCAAGCAGCGCCTGACCAACGACGATGAAGATTCCGGTAAAGGCGACTATGACGCCGAACTGTATCGTCGACCAGCCCAGGGTGTTGTAGAAGTAAAAGATCATCTGTGGCTCGATGAAGGTGTATTCGAAGATGATGACGAAGTCGATGAACAGCAGGGTGCTGAACAGGTAGAGCGGCCTCGGTATCGAGGCCCAGATGGACTGCTTCTGGGCCTGTGTGTCCGCCGATTCTCTTCGCATGCGCAGCCTCTCGCGCCGCCTGATCGCCTTGGTCCGCGTCTCCGGCACCAGGATTAGAGCGAAGACGAACGCTCCGAAAGCCATCGCCGCCGATGCTATGAACACGGCCTCGAAGCCCTGGAGGTCGTAGAGGATGCCGCCGATCACAGGGCCGAGAATGATGCCGCTGCCCATGGCGCCCATGACCACTCCGACGCGTTGAGCGCGCTCTTCCTCCGGCACGATGTCCGCGACTATCCCCATCGCCGCAGGCATCAGGCCTGCGGTCAGCGCCCCCTCCACCACACGGACGGCGATAAATGCCTCGGTGGACCTCGCGAACAGAAACGCGATGTTGACCGCCACAAAGGAACCCAGCGAGAGGAGCACAAGCGGCTTCCGTCCGATGCGGTCCGCCAGCGTACCCATAAAGGGTGAGGCTACGAATGCCGACAGGGCGAATGCCGTCGTCATGAGCCCCAGCGCCGTCACGCCGGAGCCAAACTCGTCCAGCCTCCTTGCGAAGACCGGCATAATGATGCCGAATCCCGTCATGACGATGGCCACACTGGCCGCCAGCAGGTAGACGATTATCCGGGCCCGACGCGGCTCAATTGCGGACGTGGATACGTGACTGGCCGCGACGATCTCTCCCAGGTTCGCGGGTCCTGGGTCCCCCGTCAAGGCTGTACTCCCAGCTCGACCATGAGTGTAGCGATGTCGATGTAGGTAGTCTCCCGCCGAATCAGGCCATCCAGGATGTCGAGGAAGGTTACGCCCCGAAGCCGCACGGTGTTGCCGGTGGGCTCGATTCGCTCTTTGCCGAGAATCCTTTGCAGCGGCCCCGAATTCGTGCCGGTGAAATTCCACTGCACCACGACGACCTCCTCCGCCGCGATGGTGCGGGTGACCTCGATGTCCAACTCGGGAAATGCGACGAACCAGTTGGGCCAGAACATCCGGGTGTCTTCCTGCGAAAGGGGATGATTCTCGAAGGCGTCGCCGTGAATGAAATCGAGATAAAACCCCTCCGAGCGTACGGCGTCCATGCGGTCGGCGTCTCGTTCAGATAGGCCGGCCAGATATTCGGACGCGACATCAAGTGCTGAGCGTGTTTCCATCATTGGCCTTTCAGTCTGCCCGAGATAATTTCCGACTCTCCGGCTCCTATGAGGAATATCTCCGGAGTCTCCGACTCCTTGCAAGGAATCAGGCCGGAGTCCGTCCCCACGGGCCGATTCATCGGACCGATGCTTCGGAGACGCGGACCACACAGGCTAGGCCAGAGAGCGCACGGCCTGTTCGATTCGATTTGCGCTTTCGGCATACGAGGTATCGGGGGAAAATTCCAGGGGCTTGCCTATGTAAACGGAGACGACTTCTCTGTTTCCGATCAGTGGCTTGAATCTGGCGGGCGGGCCTCTCTCGCTGACAATGCGTATTGGGACTATCGGCGCCCGGCACTCGACGCCGAGGAGGCCGACCCCACTCTTGAACGGCAGCATTGGTTGTCCCAACATTTGCTCCCCTTCCGGGAATATACCGATGTTCCATCCGCTGTCCAGCAGGCCTCCAAGATACTCCATCGACTGCCGTATGGCGCTCTCGCGGTCGAATGGAAACGCGCCGCCTACAAGGGAGGCCAGCACCGTTAGCCACAGCTTGCTGAACGTTATCTCGGCCGCCGCGGCGTATGCCACTCGACGTCTCCAGACTTGAGGAAGGCTCTTCAAGACGATGAGGCTGTCCCATTGTATCGCGTTGTGGTTGATGGCAAATACGACCGGCCCTTGCAGACCATCCAGGTTTTCGAGTCCCGAGACCGAGGTCTTGTACAGGCTAGACATATAAGGGAATATCAAGGCTATATGAATGAACCGGCGAAGCGCCCGGCACCAGGCCGTTAGCGGCCAGCCGTAGAACCTGAGCCCACCGCCTCTGACCCCCGCCTGCCGGGCCACCAACTCGACAAGCTCCTGGACGGTCGTGGTCGGGTCTACCTGGGACTCGTCGACGTAGGTGCCGAATTGCTGCTCGACGTAGGACAGAAGCTCGACTCGCTTGAGGGAATCGATGCCCAGGTCGCCGCCAAGGGTACTGCCCGGCTCCACGCTTCGCACCGGGACATCCGCAACCTCAGCGACTACGCGGAAAAGAGGGTCCACGGTGTCCGACGACGGGATGCCGGCCGGTTGCAGCGTCTTTGCTTTCGCCTCTCCTTCCGCGGCGATTATGGCATCCAGAACGACACCCTTCCTGACCTTGAGGGTATGGGTTCTAGGAAAGTCGTCGTCTGGCCATACGGTGTAATCGGCGATGCGCTGGTGGTCGGCAAGTCCCGCGTTGACGTTGTCCACTACGTCTTTCACGGGCGCGGACGGGTCTTCCATGAGGAGCACGGCGTGTACCCTCTCGCCTCCGGACCGAGCCTCCGGGATGCCCAGAACTACGCCTTCCTTCACGGCGGGATGGTTGGTCAGCATGCTCTCGATGTCTTCGGCGTAGACGTTCTGGCCGTTGGCGAGGACGATCAGGTCCTTCTTTCGACCCCTCAGGAAGAGGAAGCCGTCATCGTCAAGATAACCCAGGTCGCCCGTCTTATACCAGTCCCCGTCGAACAAGCTCCTGGTAGCCTCGTCGTTCCGCCAGTAGCCCGACGTGACGTTGGGCCCCTTGACCAGCACCTCTCCATCAGCGGCGATGCGCACCTCCTGGCCCGAAAGTATCCTGCCGACAGACCCCGGTACCTTGCGGTCCAGACTATTGAAGGATATGACGGGAGACGCCTCCGTAGTGCCGTAGCCCTCCATTACGCGCACGCCCAGGTTCTCCCATTTGCGGGCAAGTGCCGGCTCCAGACGAGCCCCTCCGCTCAATGCGAATCTCAGCTTTCCTCCCAGCTGCTTGTGGACATTCGCGAAAATAAGGCGGCGCGCGATTACGGGCAGGAAAGGAGCCACGCGGTTCAACACCCTCCAGATGCCGCCCTTCTTCTTGCGCTCGACCTCGCGCTCGATGCCGTCCATGAAGA
>JADFKI010000054.1 GCA_022565015.1 Chloroflexota bacterium | reverse complement strand
AAGTCCAGCTAAGTTAGCGTTCGCCTCTCAACGCAAGCCTTGGCCCCACAGCTCTATATGGCGAAGAACAATATCAGGCTGACGCTGATCACCACCGAGCCCTGGAGAAACGCGAATCCCAGGTTCTGGTCCACGGCCAGCTCGTGCGGCACGTCGGCGCTGGGGTGCAGCACGTAATTGAACAGCATGCGCACTACGAACAGCACGATAAATCCGATGATCGCGAAGACCGCGAAGGCGATCAGGCCCTCTGTCCATCCCACGAAATCTCCGAACACCGCCTTGAACGCCACTATCCCGATGGCGATAATGTTCGCCCCCAGGGCGACACCCACGGCGACGTTGTCCCGCTCGATCTCCTCGTGGATGTCAAAAGAGGTCGTGAGATTGTATAAGAGCGTGAACACGATAAGCACCAGAAGTCCCAACCCTAGGAATGCGAATGAGGTGGCTGGACCGCCCCCCGCACCCGTAATGGATGCGGCTATAATCAGGCTCACGGCGATATAGACACCGAATTCCACCGCGCCCGTTCCCACGTTCTGGTCTTCAATGATCTCTTTTTCCGTACTGAACTTATAGAGAATCAGCTTGTCGACGACGATTCGCGCGATATTCAAAATCGCTATTCCCACAAGAGACGTGATAAACACCTCGAGCACGTCCCATCCGAACTGCAGGTCAATTCCAATCCCTCCGTCTTCAATCAATCGGAGGGGCTGATAAATGGCGCCCAGGACAATGATAATCGTGCCCAGATAATATCCGGACACCGCAAGGGCGAGGGCCACGTTGTCTTTCGTATTTAGCTGCTCCCTTACGCTATAAGGCGTGGCTACCCCCTGGACGACTCGGGCTATACCTAAAATGATGACCGCCAGACCCACGTACACGAGTCCCCGAGGAAATAGCTGAAGAGTGTCGATTAATGCGTCTAACATGTGATGTCCTCTCGCCGGCTTCCAGGATTACTTCTTGTAAACACTGACCAGATCAGGAGAAACTACAACCGAGGTGTAAACTTCAAAGGGCATGTCCCCCGACTTCACGACGGAAACGATCTTCTTCATGTCCTCGCTTTGAAACTCCCATATCCAAAAACCGTCGCCTTCACCCTGGTTGTCCTTGAAGAAATAGGCCTCATAGCTGTTCTTGTACCCATACGTTTCGCCTTCGAATGTAATACTATTGTCAATGGATTTTTCGTCGTCCAGCCTCACCAGTGCATCGTCATCGAGCCCTATGCTCGAAAGCCCCATCGGCCTATCTTGCTCGCTGACCGCTATGTAATACTCGCCGTCGTACGACCATTCGATTCCGACGCGCCTGTCGCCGTCCACGGCGATTAGCTCGTGCCACTCGCCTACGGAGCTGCCGTACCGGTTTATGTTTTCGATTATGAAATAGGCGTCCTCGAAGCTTGATGAAAAGCCGGAAATCACGACTACGTCCCCTACCCGCGCCGACCTGATCGTTCCGTCATCCAGCGAGGACTCGGACGCATTTCGCTTCTTTTTCCCACCGAATAATGATTTGAACATGGACACTTGCTCCCTGTTATTCCACTGCCGCAAAGCACCGGAGACAAACGCTATTCTACGTAGGGTGAGGCAGATGGTCAATCAAGGCTGTGGCCGCTTGCATGGCAACTTCGCTTATAGCAGTCAATACGGACGATATGCCTGATGAATGTCGGTGACGTTTCGCTGAAATAAGTCTCCAAGCCGACCGACGGCTGAGGATATTCGCCCAGGCCCAACATTCGCCGGGGATGAGGTATTATAACCACGCTTGAACGCCAAGTCATCATAGCAAAATCAGGAGGAGAGCAATGCCGGACCTTAGCTCCATGGCGGCGTCCATCGCGGAGATGCTGAAAGCACGCGGGGAGACCGTCGCGGTCTGTGAGTCTTCCTGCGGCGGCCTGATATCGGCTGCCCTGGTGTCCATACCCGGTGCGTCAAACTACTTTCTAGGAGGGGCGGTCTCCTACACACAGGCCTCGCGCGAAGGGCTTATTAAGATTACAGACCAGGACATGGAGGGCATGAGGGCGAGCACGGAGCCCTACGCCCGGCTGAACGCGCAAAGAATTCGCGGCCACCTGGGCGCTACCTGGGCTCTCAGTGAAACGGGAGCCAGCGGCCCCACGGGAAACCGGTACGGAGACTCCGCGGGCCACGCATGCTTCGCGGTCGTCGGGCCCGTCGAGCGCTCGGTGACCCTCGAGACCGGCGACGCCGACCGAGAGGGCAACATGTGGGTCTTCACGAAGGCCGCGCTGGAGCTTCTGGAGTCATGCATAAAAGAGTCCGGCTGACATCAAGGCTGCGTCGGCCGTACAGATAGCTCCCATTCCCCGGAAGAAAAACATCGAACTGCGCGGCTGACTATGCCGGGGAGTCACTGGCGTGCAAAAGTATGTCGCGTGTCAGCTCCATCTGGCCTTGGTGCTGCGCCAGCTCCTCGTAGGTATGGACCACGACGGCGCCCGTGTTCCACTCGTGGCCATCGTCGCCCAGCGGATTGTAGCCCCCATATGGGGGTGATGCCAGCGAGTCGGCGCTTCCAATATTGAGCAGGTCCTCGCGCAGCCTCTCTTTTAGGGCCGCGACCGCCTCGCTCAGCTCCGATACGGGACCCCGCGCCTTGAACTCGGCGTCGCGGTCTCGGTGGATGTTTCGGCCCGCGATCAGCGTGCCGACCCAATAGTCCACGACACCGACGCAGTGCGTAAGTATCGCGTAGGGCGAGTTCGCGCCGGGAAGGTCCGGGCTTTGATTGACGCGTTCGTCCCCAAGCTCCTCGGCGATGGCCATCATCCCGTCGATGGCCCTGTCCATGAACATGATGAAGTCCTCGTTGCGTATCTCCATCCCCGCTCCTTTCTCGATAGCTGCTGCCCGCCCATTGTCCACATTCGGGGCCAAATGCTCAACGTGCCTCATCATGATTCGCCAAGCTGACGGGAATGTTCACTGACGAGAATACGTTGAACGTACCGCACTCCGGCACTAAAATGGTTTGTGACCTGCCTCAGGCGGACCAGACCCTTTCGGGCCGTACTTCGTGCAAGACCGCCCTTTTAAGAAACAATTCCAACGAAGACGTGGACAGGAAATAGTGAAGATAACCAGAAGGGCAATCGGTTTCAGCGCCCTCATCATCGTCGTCACAGGCCTTCTCGTATTATTGGGAATCGGCCTTGCAAACAGCGCGCCGGCAACCGGCCGCAGCGGCTTCACCAGAATCAACAAGCCCGCACCGGAGTTCAAGCTGTCGCTTTTAGATGGGGGTGAGGTCGACCTGGCAGGCTACCGGGGCAAGCCAATCGTCATAAACTTCTGGGCATCTTGGTGCGTCCCCTGCCGCCAGGAGGCGCCCATCCTCGAGCGGCTGTGGCGGTCCTACCGGGAACAGGGCGTCCAGTTTATCGGCGTGGACATACAGGACTCCGAGACCGATAGCTTGAGATATCTTCGAGAATTCGACATCACGTATCCCAACGGACTGGACGCAGACGGCAGAATTACCGTGGACTACGGCGTCATAGGCATCCCGGTGACCTTCTTCATAAATCGTCAGGGCATCGTGGTAAGACGCTGGGTCGGGGCAGTCAGCGAAACTCGCATGACGCAGTGGGTCCAAGAGCTCGCGGAAGGCGAGGCCCCAACCGGCGAAGTGGAGGCCGAAAACCTGGAGGGCTTCAGGACGCTGGACTGATATCGCCCTGGGGCGTTCCGGAGCGACATCTGGAAGCCGAGCTCGGCGAGATTGCCAGGGGCCGCTTTCAGATGGTGGCCGGCACTAGCCGCCGCCTCTCTTGTGGTATCATCGGCGCTGGACAACAGGTTCAGGACTCGGCGCAATGACGACCATCATCAAGAACACGACAATCGTCACGGGCGACGCCCACCGTACGCTGCTCTACGGCTCGGCGATCGTTATCGAGGACGAGCGCATTTCGGAGCTGGGCGACTCGGAGGAAATCGAGTCCAGATACCCTGCGGCGGAGATTCTGGACGGTCGGGGCAAGGCAGTCTTCCCCGGTCTCGTCAATTGCCACACGCACCTGTTGGCGGTCACCGATCGCGGCATCCTCGAGGACTTCGGATTTCCGACCACGCTGGCGTTCCCGGTCACTGGCCGGTCCATGCTGACGCCCGACGAGCGCAAGGTCATGGCGCTGCTCGCCGCCGTAGAGGCGATACGAAGCGGCACGACCTGCCTCCTCGAGATCTCGTCGAACATACCGGAGTATGCCGACGAGCTGGCCGGCACAGGCCTGCGCCTCGTTCTCGCCGAGAATATCAACGACTTCGACGAAGAGGAGGCCAGGCGCGGTAGCTATCGGTTCCTGGAAGACAAGCTCGACGCCGGGCTTCAGCGAAGCATCGACCTCATCGAAAAGTGGCACGGCCGCGAGAACAACCGCGTGACCTGCTTCGTCGCGCCTCACGCGCCTGAAAACTGCTCGCCCAATTTGCTGAGACACAGCCGAGAGATAGCGGACGAGCGCGGCCTTGGCTACACGATCCACCTGTCCCAGAGTCACATCGAGATCGAGGCCGTCATGCGAACGCGCGGCGTACGGCCGACCCAATACCTGTTCGCCAACGGCCTGCTGGGCCCACGCCTCGTTGCGGCACACTGCCGATACGTTGACGCGTCTGAGATCGCCCTGCTCGGCCAGACGGGCAGCGCCGTCTCCAACAACGCGGCCATCGCGGCCCGTCGCGGGGCTGCGGCGCCCGCCAAGGAGATACTGGACGCCGGCTGCAACATGGGAATGGGGACGGACAACATGGCCGAGGACATGGTGGAGGTCATGCGCACGGGGCTTTTTGCGGAGCGCGTCCGGCGCAACGACGAGATGCATCCGGGGCCCGAGGACGTCCTGGAGTGGGCGACCAGCGGCGGCGCGAGAGCCCTGGGAATGGGCGACAGCATCGGCTCCCTGGAGGCCGGCATGAAGGCGGACCTTTTCATGGTCGACGTCATGCGGGCCCATCTGGTGCCGACCAACCGCATAGTCTCATCCTTCGTTC
This sequence comes from Chloroflexota bacterium, assembly GCA_022565015.1. GTDB lineage: Bacteria > Chloroflexota > Dehalococcoidia > Lucifugimonadales > JADFKI01 > JADFKI01. The sequence continues at coordinate 10,342 of JADFKI010000054.1, read as the reverse complement.
ACCAGGGACAGCCCGCGGACATCACAGACGTCATGGTGGACGGGCGCTGGCTAATGCGCGACTCGAAGATAAAGACCATCGACGAGGCCGATATCGTCCGTCAGGCGGAGCGCATCGGTCACGCCGCGTGGTCGCGGGTCATCGAAAAGTACCCGGACGTCCCGTTTCCCATAAGGCTCCCTCCCCGTCCACTGGGCGACTAGGCGACCATTCGAGACTATTCAATCAACTGCTCAACTTGGAGGAAATGACATGAAGATCGGTTTTATCGGACTCGGAAACATGGGCGGAGGCATGTCGGCCAACGTCTTGAAAGGGGGATATGACCTCACCGTTCACGACCTGAGGAGGGAGGCAGCGACGCCCCTCCTGGAATCGGGCGCCGATTGGGCCGACACTCCCGGAGAGATCGCCGCCGCGTGCGACATCGTCTTCACGTCTCTGCCGACTCCCCGCGAGATCGAGGCCGTGGCCCTCGGCGAAGACGGGATATTTGACAACATCAAGCCCGGTGCGGTCTATCTCGATCTCAGCACCGGCTCGCCGAACCTCATTCGCCAGATACACGCCAAGTTCGCCGAGAAGGGCGCGCACGTGCTGGACGCCCCGGTCAGCGGCGGCACCATCGGCGCGCGCACGGGGAAGCTGGCGATCATGGTCGGCGGCGACAAGGACGTATTCGAGCGGTGCCGGCCTATCCTGGAGTCCTTCGGCGACAGGGTCAGCTACAAGGGCGATATCGGCTCCGGCACCATATGCAAGCTCATGCACAATACCGTCGTGTACGGACTTCAGACTATCGTCGCCGAGTGCCTCACGCTGGGAGTGAAGGCGGGGGTCGACGCCAAGGCGGTCTTCGATGCCATCGCCGATGGAAGCGTCGGCCGAGGGACGATGTTCAGCTACACCTTCCCGGAGACGTACCTCCAGGGCAACTTCGATCCGGCCCACTTCATGCTGAAGCTGGCCCACAAGGACGTTGGCCTGGCGATGGAGCTGGGCCGGGAGTTCGGCGTGCCAATGGCCGCGGGCAACCTTGCTCATCAAGAGATGACGGCGGCGCTGAACAGGGGCTGGCAGGACCGGGACTCCAGGGTAGCGATGCTGCTTCAGGAGGAGCGCGCGGGCAACATCGAGGTGCGCATCGATAAAGAGTAGCTCGTAGGGCAGACGAGCCGTGGCTAGGACAAGGTTACGCCATTAGAAAGAAGGGGGGTGAACGAATGAGCAACGCCCGTGAGCCGGAACGTGTCGAGACAGTCATAATCGGCGGCGGCCAGGCGGGTCTATCGGTTGGATACAGCCTGGCGAAGCGTAATCTCTCCTTCGTGATTCTCGACGCCGACGACCGGATAGGTGACTCCTGGCGTAACCGGTGGGACTCGCTCCGCCTGTTCACACCTGCCAGATATAACGGCCTAACGGGGATGCCTTTTCCCGCTCCAGCCCACTCGTTTCCCACGAAGGACGAGATGGCCGACTACCTCGAGGCTTACGCTGCGCGCTTCGAATTGCGGGTCCAAAACGGTTTCACGGTCGACAAACTTTCGAGAGACGGAGATCGGCTTCTTGTGAGATCGGGCGAACGACGATTCGAGGCCGACAACGTCGTGGTAGCAATGGCGAACTACCAGAGTCCACGGGTTCCTAAATTCGCCCCAGAATTGGACAGCGACATCGTCCAGCTGCATTCCAGTGAGTACAGAAACCCTTCCCAGCTGCGGGAAGGGGGCGTCCTCGTCGTGGGTGCGGGCAACTCCGGCTCGGAGATCGCAATGGAGCTCGCCGCAACGCACCCGATTTGGATGTCCGGCAAGGCTACCGGCCACGTGCCGTTCCGCATTGAGGGGCTGGCGGGTCGACTTCTCCTGGTCCAACTGGTACTCCGATTCCTCTTCCACCGTGTGTTGACCGTAAGTACGCCGATCGGTCGAAAGGCGAGGCCCAAGATTCTTTCCAGTGGCGGGCCCCTCATACGGGTAAAGCCAAAGGACCTGGCCGCCGCCGGAATCAGACGAGTCCCACGAACCGTGGGGGTTCGAGACGGCCTGCCGGTGCTCGAGGACGAAGAGGTCCTGGACGTGGCTAACGTGATCTGGTGCACCGGGTTCCATCCTGGCTTTTCGTGGCTCGAACTCCCCGTCCTTGATCGGGAGGAGCCGATGCACGAACGAGGCGTTGTCGCAACGGAGCCGGGACTCTATTTCGTAGGCCTGACGTTCCTCTACGCGTTGTCTTCGTCCATGGTTCATGGCGTTGGCAGGGATGCCGAGCGCATCGCAAAGTCCATTGCGTTCCGGACTCGCTGAGATACGATCCCCCGTGGAATAGCGATGGGGGCTAGGCTGGAACCCGAAATGGAGAGCCACGCTGGAAGAAATTCGCCGGCGGCTTGTTGACCTTGGCGAGACCCGAGAGCCTGAACTCAGACGAATTAGGCAGGGGTTCTCAAGACGCATCGCCACGACCCCACCTGAGGATGTCCTTGCTCTGGCGCTGGCGCTCCTCGAAAACCCTGAGTCTCGATTCAGGTTCATGGCGTACGAGCTCATCAACAAGCACCGCCCTACCCTGCGCAGCCTCGATACCGAGGCGCTTATTCAGCTAAGCCAAGGCATGGACACCTGGGAGGCTGTGGACACCTTCGGCAGGTACCTATCGGGGCCTGCGTGGCGCGAGCGCCAGATACCGGACGAGCTCGTGCACTCCTGGACGAGGTCCGAGGACCGCTGGTGGAGACGCGCGGCGCTTGTCAGCACGGTGCCGCTGAATAACAAGTCCCGAGGCGGGGACGGCGATCCCCATCGCACCCTTCAGGTCTGCGACATGCTAGCGTCGGACCGGGACGATATGGTCTATAAGGCTCTGTCCTGGGCCTTGCGCGAGCTCATCAAGCACGATAAGGAAGGCGTTACGGACTTCCTGCGGCGACACGACGATGATCTGGCGGCCAGGGTAAAGCGCGAGGTCACCAACAAGTTGAAGACCGGGCTAAAGAATCCCAAAGCGTCGCGGCCCTAAGCATTAGCTCCCGGCGTAGTCCAGCTTCACGCGCACCAGCTCCATGAACTCGTCCACGTCAGCCTCGCTGTTTATCGGAAACTTCACCTGCTTGGTGGCGTGCCCTCCCGACGTCGTGGAGACCGTTTGCCGAAGGCCCGGGGAGATTTCCTGAGCGTGCATGATCAGCGGCTGAAGTGTGTTGACGCCGACGAAGACCGTGGCTCTGAGCTCAGAGCCAAAGTTGTGGATGTGGAACAGCTGCGTCTTCCCCAAATAATAGGCGGGCGTCCACTCCCTGCAAAAGGCGTCGTAAAGAACGCGCTCCTCAACGCCGTCGAGGGACAGGGCCGCCTCCCGTAGCCTCTCGACGAGCACCGCTCGGTCCTCCCGCATCTCATCGATGAGGCTTGGCACCGATGGCCTGTCATCGTCTGAACTCGTTGGCCGTCCTGCGCTTCTCCTTTTCGACATACTTCGCAAGTGCGCTGCTCCATTTAGCGTTAGCGTGTGAGTTGAGCCGAGTGTAGCAGGAAAAAAGGCTCGAGTCCGAATGTCGGCATTAGGACAACATCTACCCAAATCATCGAGATTTCAAGACCTAACCTATACAATAATGTGCGAGCTGAAAAACCAAGGCGCTTGTGACGGCAGAGGGTGGTTTTTCGGTTATCGTCTAGCCAATTTTAGTAACTGGGTACTCGGGAGGATGAACTATGGATATCGGAATAGGCTTGCCGGCGACCATACCCGGGGTGCGGCCGAGCTTGATCGTCGAGTGGGCACGCAAGGTCGATGACGGCCCGTTCTCCAGCCTTGGCGCCCTGGACAGGTTGGTCTATCCAAATTTCGAGTCGATGATATCTCTGGCGGCGGCCGCAGGGGCGACCAGCCGAGTACAGCTGATCACGACGATACTGATTGCCCCCCTTCGCAACCCAGGGATCTTCGCGAAGCAGGCGGCAAGCCTCGACGCGATTTCGGGCGGACGCCTTACGCTCGGGCTTGGCGTCGGCGGCAGAGAGGACGACTTTCTCGCCGCTGCCACATCGTTCAACGACAGAGGAAAAAGGTTCGACGAGCAGCTCGCGTTGATGAAGCGCGTTTGGGTGGGCGACCCCGTGGGCGACGATCTCGGGTCGATCGGCCCTCCACCCGTTTCCTCAGGGGGGCCTGAGTTGCTGATCGGTGGTTCGAGTCCTCGGGCGCTGGACCGGGTCGGAAGATATGGCGACGGCTTCATAGCAGGTGGCGGTGGCCCAGATATGGCCAAAGCATCGTACGAGAAGGCCGAGCAGTCGTGGGAAAAACATGGCAGGAAGGGACGCCCAAGGTTCGTCGTAGGCGCCTACTATGCGCTGGGGACCGGCGCGGCAGATAAAGCCGCCAATTACATCAGAGACTACTATTCGTTCCTCGGGCCTGTGGCCGATCAGATAGCGCAGGGAGTGCCGTCTTCAGAAGACACGGTCAAGGGCACTATTGGAGGGTTCGAGAGCGTAGGCGTCGATGAGCTCGTATTATGGCCCTGCATACCTGAGATCGATCAGGTGAGCCGTCTTGCCGACCTGGTGTCCTGAGATAATAAAGGGGACGGTCTTACATAGCTGCTGTCCAGGAACAATCTTTGACGACTCAAATGTCCGACCTGAACATAGAATCGCTTCGGCGTGCCCTTGCCGGCCGCGTAATCGGCGCCAAAATTCATCACCACGAGCTGTTGGGCTCCACCATGGACGAGACGAAGAAGCTGGCAGCCCGGGGCGCGCCTGAGGGGACCGTTGTCATCGCCGAGGAGCAGACCGCGGGTCGGGGACGCTTCAACCGGGTGTGGATATCGCCCAGGGGACAGAACCTCTCGTTTTCCCTGCTGTTGAAGCCGCATATCGACATGCTACCTCAGGTCAACATGGCGGCCACACTGGCCGTCGCGGACACGATCGAAGGGGTTGGACTGGTTCCGACAATCAAGTGGCCAAACGATGTCCGCATCGGCGGCCTGAAGACCTCAGGCATTCTCATCGAAAACGACATCGTAGGCGAGGGGGTCAGCCATTGTATTCTCGGCATTGGCCTCAACGTGAACTTCGACCCTTCGAAGCATGAAGAGATCGCGCAGATATCCACCAGCCTGTTCAGGGAGACCGGAAAGGCCTTCAACCGGACGGACGTGCTCACGCACCTGCTGATCTCATTGGACGGCCTCTACGCGGAGCTGAGGCGAGGTGTCTCGCTTACATCTCGATGGTCGGATTACCTGGACACGCTGGGTAAGACCGTGCAGCTCAAGTGGCGGGAAGAGGTAGTGGAGGGTGTGGCGGAGGCGGTCGATGAGCAGGGTAATCTTCTCATCAGGATGGCCGGTGGGTCGCTATTCACGGCGATTGCAGGCGAAGTAACGCTTCAGGTGTAGTACAAGGCAATTCACGAAGGGGGAGCAATGCTTGAAAACCTTAGCCTTGACGGCAAGACCGTGGTCATAACCGGCGGCGGTACCGGACTCGGCAGAGAGATGGTGCTGGCGATGGCCAGGGCCGGCGCCGACATCGTAATCGCCTCACGCAGACCCGGTCCTATCGAAGAGGCCGCTGACATGGTCCGAGAGATCGGCCCGCGTGCGCTGGCCGTCTCAACGGACGTCACGGATACGTCCAGCGTGAGCTCCCTCTTCGAGAAGACCTTGGACGAGTTCGGAAAGGTCGACGTCCTGTTCAACAACGCGGGCATCGTACGAGGGCAGGGGTCGATTCCGATATGGGAGATTACCGACGAGCAGTGGCGCATTGGCATCGATACAAACCTCTCGGGCGCCTTCTACTGTTCGCGGGCCATAGCCAAGCACATGGCGGATAGGGGCCGGGGAAAGATCGTGAGCGTGGCCTCAGGGTTCGGCTTTCGCGGCGGACGCGACAACTACATGTACGCTTGCGGCAAGGGCGGCGTCATACAGCTGACCCGCACCCTGGCGACGAGCCTTGGTCGATACGGAATTACGGCGACCGGAATCGCGCCGGGCTACATACCGACGGAGGGGACCGGGGAGTCCAACGAGACCCTGCCTCGCGGCGAGTTCATCCCCATAGGCCGCGTCGGATATCCCCATGAGATGGGCCCGATAGCGGTGTTTCTCGCGTCCTCGGCATCCGACTATATGAACGGAGAGACCCTGGTAATAGATGGAGGCGGCCTCGCGGGTGGGTTCGCCCCGACCGGGTACGCGCCTGAGATTCCCCTGGAAGTGCCCTAAGGCCAACGTGCCTACGGCGCACGCCTTTTAGTTGTGATAAACCTTTGCGTCAATTGGAGGCTAGAAAAATGCCCATCCCCGTGGAGTGGAACCTGACCGGAAAGACCGCTCTGATAACCGCCGACCTGAGAGGCTGGACGCCTGTCTTGGCGTCGGCGTTGGCAGAGGCCGGCGCGAACGTGGCGGTCGCCGGCTCGGCCCGCTCCGACATGGCTGATGCCGTTAAGGCCGTGCAGTCGCAAGGACGAAAGGCAGTCGCACTGCCGACAGACGTCACCAGTACCTCCGACGTAGAGGCCGCCGTTTCCAGCGCCGTCAGCGAGTTCGGCCGCCTGGACATACTGGTGAACAACACACGCGTGGAGTTCGGCAAGCCCTTTGAAGAGGTCACCGACTCCGAGTGGCAGGCCGTAATGGACTACAACGTCAGGTCGATGTTCCTGTTCTGCCGCGCGGCCGGAAAGCACATGCTCGAGCGAGGCGGGGGCCGAATCGTCAACATTGGTTCCGGCCTTGCCGCCCGGGGCCTCTGGAACTCGGTGGCCGCGTGCGCCGCACAGGGCGCCGTGCACCAGCTAACGTCGGCCCTCGCGCTGGAATGGTCGAGGCGGAACATCCGGGTGAACGGCATAGGCGCAGGCTGGGTCACGCTTGAGCCCCAGACCGAGGAGAGCCAGAGGGAGCTGCTGGTGCGCTATCTGCCGTCGCGACGCAAGGGCCACCCGACCGACCTCTGCGGGCTGCTGGTGTACCTCGCCTCGGACGCCTGCGACTTCGTCACCGGCCAGACCATATTCATCGACGGCGGCGCGCTGGCCCACGCATAGCGCTCTTAGCCGGAGACGCATCTCGCCCCCTGCATCCAATATCCACGGTAGGGCACGGCGGGCAAACTGGGAGAAACCACGCCAATGGCCCGCCCAAAAACTCACCGCCGTCCTGCGTCACCAACTTGACAGCCGCGCCACAGACCTAAACAATTGCATAGCCCGCACGATTCGAAAGACACCAGGAGGCACGAATGACGACGTCCGGGAAGGTGACGGGAAGCCACCTTATCTCCAAGGCACTCCAGCTTGAGGGCGTGCATAACGTATTCACCCTCGCCGGCGACCACATCCTGCCCGTCCTGGACGTTATGGCAGACGCCGGCTTCAGGTTCAACGACACGCGCCACGAGCAGGCGGCCGTACACATGGCCGACGCATGGGGCCGGCTCACGGGTCAGCCCGGCGTCGCGATGTACACTACCCCCGGATTCGCCAATGCGATTCCCGGGCTCGCAAGCGCGCTGCACTCCGAGAGTCCGCTCCTTTCCATTAGCGGCTCCGCGGAGCTGAGCGAGCTAGGCCGCGGGGCGATGCAGGAGATAGACCAGGTCGGGATGGCCAGGCCAACGACCAAGGGTGCATGGATGGTCACCGACGTGAGACGCATACCGGACACCATTGCACACGCCCTACGGGTTGCCTACAGCGGCAGACGAGGTCCCGTTCACATCACCATCCCGGTGGACATACAGCAGCAAGAGGTATCCGAAGACGAGGTCGTCTACTACGAGCCGACGGAGTATCGAGACGTCGGTGCACCCCAGGCCTCGCCCGAAAAGATTCGCCAGATCATCGAAATCCTCAGAGGCGCCGAGCGCCCGCTGCTGATCGCGGGGAGCGCGGCGGCGTATTCAAGTACGGGCGAGGCGTTGCAGGGCCTCATAGAGGCTACGAAGCTGCCGCTTTTGACCGAGGGCGACGCTCGAGGACTGGTCTCGGACGAGCATCCCTACTGCATGGGCTTCTTCGACAGCGGACTCAATAACTCGGCCCGTCTCATTCGCAAGGCGGACGTCGTAGTCCTCCTGGGCCGAAAGCAGGACCTGATTATCGGCTATGCAATGCCGCCAACGATCGCGGCCGACGCCAAGGTCATTCAGATCGACCCGTCTGCGGCGGAGATCGGGCGCAACCGCGGAGTCGCCGTTGGCATCGCGGGCGACGTCGACGCCGTCGTGAATCAGCTTACGGAGGAGGCGGCAAAGCACTCCTGGTCCGACCTTCCCTGGCTCAAGGAGCTCGTAGCGGAACGCGATGCGCAGATCGTGGAGCTCGAGGCGTTGGCGGTGACGGAATCGCCCATGCACGCCATGTATGTCCACAAGGCGATCTCCCAGAACCTTGGCCCCGAAGACATTCTGACCTTCGACGGCGGCGACTTCTGCCACTGGGGACGCGCCTACCTGCCGGCCCGGTCCCCCAAGAGTTGGTGGTACCTGCCTCCCCTGGGAATGCTGGGCTCGTCCCTGCCCACGGCCATGGCGGCCAAGCTGGCATATCCAGACCGCCGAGTCCTAATGTTTACCGGCGACGGCGCGTTCGGCTTCAACGGCATGGAGTGGGATACGGCGGTGAGACATCACCTGGCGGTCGTCGGCGTCATGGGCAACGACTCGGCATGGGGAATCGACCGGCAGATCCAGGTCGGCGTCTTCGGCAAGCCCGTCGCCACCGACCTGCTACCGAGCCGCTACGATCAGGTGGTCCGGGGACTTGGCGGCTACGGCGAGCTGGTCGAAAACCCCGAGGAGCTTCCGTCGGCCATCGAGAGGGCGTTGAAGCTCGACAGGCCCGCCCTTCTCAACGTTACGGTCCAAAACGCCATAAGCCCGCGCGCCCAGGCCGCGATCAACCGCTGGAACGCCCACACGCCTCAGCCCCTCTAGCTGCGGGAAGTTTGCTTCATATTGTCGCAGCGCCGCCCGGTCGACCTAGGCAAATGCCTCGCCCAGATGGGGCTACGTGAGTCGACGAATATGGAACTGGAAATCAAGGTCCAGCCGAAGGCGAAACGCAACGCCATCGAGGTCTCGGGTGCCGGCGACGTGACGGTGCGAGTCACCGCCGCGCCCGACAACGGCAAGGCCAACGACGCGGTGATATCTCTGCTGGCGAAGAGGCTGCGTCTTCCAAAAGGCGGCGTGGAGATCGTCCGAGGCCACAGGTCTCGCAAGAAGCTGGTACGCATGCCGGACCTGACAAGGTCACAGCTCATGGAGCGTCTCGCGGAAACTTGAAGTCGTTGGATGGGGGCGACTAAGTAACTATCTCAAAACATCTATCCAGAACGGACCATCCTTCGACAGGCTCTCCGCAGCGGCGGAGTCCGCCGATAATCGATTTAGGGAGTCGGACAGGACGAACGGGCAGAAGGAACGCACTCCGTTCGTGGTGAGCTTGTCGAACCATCTTTTGAGATAGTTACTAGAGATAGTTACAAAGCGACCGCTCACAAAATCCTAAGAAGAAGCCTCTGAATCACGATAATGATTATCAGCGCAACCATTGGAGACAAGTCTATCATTGCCATGCGTGGGAGGACCCGTCTGATAGGGGCCAGCATCGGCTCTGTAATCTGGAAAACGATCACGACCAGGGGATTGGTTGGCGAAAGCTTAATCCAAGACAGCACCACTCGCGCCAGAAGCGCAAACCAAAGTACATTGACAAGAATTCGTATAAAAGTCACTATGATATTGCCGTCCACTACTGCTCACCCAACGCCTTGGATTTTTCGTATGCGGCGTTCACCGCATTGAATATCGTAGCCCTGAAGCCGCCGTCTTCAAAGGCTTTCAGGGCCTCTATGGTAGTCCCGCCCGGGGACGTGACCATGTCCTTAAGATCGGCGGGATGGCGGCCCGTTTCCTCCACCAGCCTGGTGCTGCCCGATACCGTCTGAAGCACGAGCGTGCGGGCCATGTCTCGCGCCATACCGAGGTAGACCGCCGCGTCGATCATGGCCTCGATGAACAGGAACACATACGCCGGGCCGCTGGCACTGACCGCCGTCGCCATATCAATCAACTTTTCGTCGGGAACGTAAACCTCTTTGCCCAGCGTGCGCAGCAGTGCTCCGGTGCCCGCCCTGTTTTCTTCCGAGACGCTGTCCGTCGCCGTCCACACACTCATGCCCTGGCCGATCTGCGCCGGGGTATTGGGCATGACCCTGATGACCGAGGAGTGGCCGAGCCCACCGACAAGCGTCTTGATCGTCGCGCCGGCGATTATGGACACCACCGTGTTGCCCTTGTTCAAGGCTTTC
>JADFKI010000296.1 GCA_022565015.1 Chloroflexota bacterium | reverse complement strand
AAGCCCGGCATAAAGGGCGTCATAGGCGGCGGCGTTGCGGAGGGCGGAGCGATGAATCGCGTGGTCGAGGCCTACCGCGACGCTCTGGTCCGCGCGGGAAATAGCGACGCTCAGCTGGGTGAGGGGCTGAGCTTCGGGTTTCACTTCTACATCGCCGACACCCAGAAGGAGGCCATCAAGAAGGCGGCCGGATATTACGAGGAGAACCTGAAGATGTTCGGGCCGCTGCGGCTTGTCCGAGCGCTGACCGATGAGCAGATCGAGCTCATGGCAGACCCCAACAAGGCCCCGACGGCAGGGCTGCCTTCGCTTGACGACGCCGTGAAGGCCGGGGGCTTCCTGGCCGGGCCACCTGATCTCATCATCGAGCAGCTTAAGGGACTCGAGCAGCGCTATGAAGGACTTGAGCGCGTAAGCGTGAGCCACCCGGTGGGCACGCCTGAGAGCGTAATACTCGAGCAGCTGCAGCGCTTCTCAGAGGAGATCATGCCCGCCTTCAAGGGGCGGGTAGAAGAGCCGGTCTCCGCGGATTAGGGTGGGGCGAAGTTCCTCTCCGAATAATGCGCCTAAGGCGGACGCGTCGGAGGGGAGAGGTCGGAGCGGCTTGAGAATGTTCGTTTGCTCACATGAGATTTGCTCGCAGGAGAATAGAAGATGGCAAAATTGAAGGGCACCAGCCTGCTGGTTGTATGGGTAGACGTTCCTCAGGACAAAGAAGAGGAGTTCAACCGCTTCTACAACGAGGAGCACATGGCCGAGCGGCTGGCAATTCCCGGCTTCCTTAGCGCCGCGCGATACGAGGCCGTATTGAACGGTCCAAAGCACCTGGCGTTTTACGAGCTGGAGAGTCCGGAGGTCCTGGAATCTCCCGAATACATGGAGGCCCGCAGGAACCCAACGGAGTGGACTCAACGCATGGGGCCCAATATCGTCGGGGACCCATATATCCGCAACACCTACGAGATGATCCTTCCCACCGGCCTCAATGACGAGATCTCCGGCAGCGGCATGGCCCCGGCCCTGCAGATAGGCCGCATGGACATACCACCGGAGCGCGAGGACGAGTGGAACGACTGGTACGACACGGTCTACGTTCCCAACTATGAAAAGGTGCCCGGCGTGATTCGAGGACGGCGCTTCCGTACGATCAGGGGCGAACCGGCCTATCTGACGGTTTACGAGTTCGAGAACCCCGATGTCTCGAAGAGCGCCGAGTGGCTCCGGCAGCAGAATATTGATCCGCGAAACGAGGAGATGCGCCGGGTGATGCAGCACGTACCAGGCTCTCCGGGCATCTGGAAGAAGACTTTCGAGCTGTCTTAGCCAATACCTACTGAACTACGTAGCGCATACCGGAAGATATCACCGATTTGAACACGGCCAAGAAACTCAGATTGGGGGCGCGAAATGGCTAACCAGGATCATCAGACCTACATCTATATAGGCCTCGCGGGGGAGGGCGACGGCACTGGCGAAGGCGGCTTGATGCGCCTGGCGGACGGAGATGACCGTTGGCAGACCATAACCAGCGGCCTCCCGGAGCAGCCGCAGGTGCGCGCGCTCGCCGTCCACCCCAACGACCCCGCCGTAATCTACGCGGGCACTCAGCTGGGCCCCTACCGCAGCGACGATCGAGGAGAGCATTGGGAGGCGCTGGAATCGCCGCGCCCCGGCATGGACGTCTGGTCACTGGCGTTTCATCCCAATAAGTCCAACGTGCTCTTCGCAGGGTACGAGCCCTGCGCCATATACCGGTCCGAGGACGGCGGCGTATCCTGGAAGCAGATGGATACCAGTCGCGTTCGATTCCCGGACGTGACGACGTACATGCCCCCACTTGCCAAGAGGGTCATTGGCATCGCGGTAGACCCGTCGGAGCCCGAAAACGTGTACGCCTCCATAGAGGTCGGCGGGCTCTTGGCCAGTCGCGATGGAGGAGAGACCTGGGACTCGGTCACGGACGGCCTGTATCGAGAAAACCATACCGTCGATCTTCACGGCGTTCAGGTCAGCCCGGCCGCGCCGGGTCACGTCTTTATAATCACCCAGGTGGCGATGTTCCGAAGCCCGGACAGAGGGGCTCACTGGGAGCACGTCCGCTTCGGCGAGATGTTTCCGGGCGGCTCGTACTGTAGAGGCCTCACCGTGGCGCCCGACGATCCCAAGACCCTTTACCTCGCTGCGGGAGCCGGCGGAGGCGGAGCGCCTTCGGGCACGGCGGAAAAAGGGGCGCTCTTCCGAAGCAAGGACCTGGCGGACACCTGGGAACGCGTTGACATAGGGGAGGAGCCTCCCAGCAGAATGTTTCAGATTGCCATTGACCCAAGGGCCACCGAAAAAGTGTACTGCTGCACATACGACGGCCACATTTACAGCAGCAATGATAGTGGCGTAAGCTGGAAGAGTGGGAAAATGCAGACTAAGCTGTCTCGGGCGCGCCACGTTTATCCTATGGTGTGCGCCTGAGGAGATGGATACGACTGAGATCTAGGCAGGGGGATATTTGTGACCACCAATGCCCTGGACCGTGCCACTCTCACGGTGACCGAAGAAAACCTACAGCAGATGGTCCTTGAGCGCCAGAGCCTGCCGGCGGAGTTTTCCGAATATACGGTCGCCAGGGAAGGACCGCTGGACAACAAAACGATGGCGGAGCATGGATTTCCCGGCAGTACCGCCGACAAGTACGAAAAGGCCGGACGTATAACGGGCGTCGTAAGGGAGTTCGGTGCGAGCGCCACTCTCATGAACGCGGACGGATTCAATTTCGTGGCGGCAACGGTCACACACCTGTTCGATACCCCGGAATCGGTCTCTGCTTGGATGCGCGATATGTTCATCCAGGACTTCGAGGAGCATGTGGGAGACCCGATCTCCGACGGCCAGACGCTTGCGTCTGTCGAGAAGCTGGAGCCTACCGGCTTCTTCGATGAATCGGTCGCGCTCAAGGCGCTGCACAAGGGCAAGCGCGGCGAGCTTTCTACGACGATCGTAGATTTTCGAGTCGGCAGAATCCTCGGCGTAGCCTATGTCGGCGCCGTTGGAGACCACGAGCGACTGGAGCTGGCTACGAAGATAGGAATCTCGCTGGAGAAGAGCATCGTGCGCGTCGTTCTAGCCACGGTGTGAACGAATTCTCCAGGCGTTTTCCCCTGATTTTCTAATACGGTAGGGAGTAAACATGCGAGCGGGCTTTGGGCAATTCAGAGAGGCGACGCCTGAGTATTTGCAGTTCGCGGCGCAATACGGCGCGACGGACGTCCTGCTCAACAACCCGGACCTGCCCGGCGCCGGAGGGCGCTGGGAGCTTCACGACCTCGTCAAGCTGAGGCTGTCCATCGAGCAGCAGGGAATGACGCTCTCCGCCATCGAAAACGTTCCAACGAACTTCTACGACCACATAATGCTCAACGGGCCGCGCAAGGACGAGCAGATCGAGAACATGGTCTACACCATCCGCAACATCGCCCGTGCCGGAATACCGATCTTTGGCTACAACTGGATGCCCTCTCACGTGTGGCGCACGACGCCCGTCATCATACGCTGCGGAGCATTGGCGACGGCCTTCGACTACGAAGCGGCCAAAGGGATGCCCCTGACCCACGACCGGGAGTACACCGAGGAGGAGATGTGGGAGAGCCTGGAAGGCTGGATAAGGCTCATCACACCCATCGCCGAGGAGGAGGGCGTCAGGCTGGGCATACACCCTTGCGACCCGCCGGTCCCGACCCTGGGCGGAATCCCGCAGCTTTTGCGGAGCTTCGAGTCGTACAAGCGTCTGATCGAAATCCATCCCTCGGACTGCAATGCCATCGAGTTCTGCCAGGGGACCTTCTCGGAGATGGAGGGCGAAGACATCTACGAGATGATCCGCTACTTCGGGGAGCGCAAGAAGATACTTTACGTGCACTTCCGAAACGTCTCCGGCCAGGTGCCCAGCTTCCACGAGGAGTTCATCAACACGGGCTACGTGGACATGTACAGGGCCATGAAAATCTACCACGAGGTCGGGTTCGACAGCTTCTTCATCGACGACCACGTGCCGCAGACGTTCCAGGACACGCAGTGGGGCCACCGAGGGCGGGCCTTCGCCAATGGGTACATCCAGGCAATGATCGAGGCGGTAACGAAGCAGTCCGTCAGCTAGTTTCCCAGTACTCTTAAGCTGGACTTTGTACATTCCAATTGCGCCTCAAAACGAAGACGTATAGCTTATGGTCAGTAATCGGCAGACTTTTTGCACGTCGAG
>JADFKI010000295.1 GCA_022565015.1 Chloroflexota bacterium | reverse complement strand
AGATGATCGAGAAAGGTAATTGGGGTTGGCGGGACCTGTATGAAGGGATAGTCTAGCTGGATTCCGGCTTTCGCCGGAATGACGGGCCCCTCTTAGCTCGACTTTGTACATTCCGATTGAGCCTCAACACGAAGGCGTATAGCTGATGGTCAGTAATCGGCAGACATTTTACATGTCGAGTTTGCAGGGCGGGTGCAGAAAGTCCTTGAACGATGAGATAGGTGTTTATGCGGCAGAGCGAAGGCATCATAATAAACCCGTTCGAATGCCCTCAAATTTAGGAAACTTCTTTGTACAAAGTCCAGCTTAGAGCCTATCCGAAAACCTCATTTGGACATCTTACGGTCCTTCGACCGCGATCTCCGCTGCGGCGGACAGCTTGTCGAACCATTCGTGGCAGTTTTCGGATAGGCCCATAGCGTGCAGGGCTTCCTCACGTTTCCCTCACGCGTAAACGACGATTTCATATTGACAGTATTTTGGGACAAAGATAAGGTATTAGCATCGGAAGCGAACGGATATTCCGAACTCGGTGGCGGAAACGCCGGAAAGGCGGTGCGCGTGGTCAGTTTATTCGAAATAAACCACGAATGGAAGTTCCCTAAGTGCACCCCTGCTGGGGCTATTGGGGGGTAAAAGCAGCCACTTGAGAGGACCAGCGGGGGAATACCAAGACCGGAGGGCCGCATAGACTGATAGAGATTAGACGCGGAACTTCGCTCAAGGCGAAAGCGTCCTCACCGGTCTAGAGACCGGGACAGCGGTACCAAAGGGAAAATGTGAACTGCGCGAAGAGAGGCCCCCCGATGTATCGGGGGGCCTCTCTTCATCTATCCTCCCGAGGAAATCCTGCTCCTCACCGCCTCCCGGGCCTCCTCGAAGGGGCGTAGCAGAAACGCCATATGATCGTCCTCACCGTGGTGGTGCGTCACCGAGCCTGGCGCGTGCCTCGCGGCGTTCTCCCTGATATACGTCATACCGCCTTCGATGAGGGTCAGCATATAGGTGGCGGCCTGAGTGTCGAACATAGCCCAGTCACCCCCGCAGGCCAGGTATATGGGAGAGGTATGGCTGAATATTCCTCGATTCCAGACGTCGTGGTGAGACAGGCCGTCGAAGTAACCCGGTCCGCCGCACCTCGCCGCAATCCAGGAGTGTCCATCCACGCGAAGGCTTTCGCTTAGTTCAAGACGGCGGACGCCTCCGGAGCTCTCGGCAGACGCGACGACGCGTCCGTCCTGTATGATCTCCAGGGTATTTATGGGCATGACGCCCTCAGCCCATGCCTCCACCTCCACCGTACCAGGTCCACTAATCCGGACCGTGTCGCCGATGCGCCGGCCTTCCACAGAAAGGTGAATCATTGGGCCGCCGCTGAGGAACGTGCGGCCGGCGCTTACCGCCCTGCACCAGTTCTCATAGTTGAACTCCTCGTCGCCCGGCACATAGGCGTAGGTCCTGTACATGCCCACCGGGACCTCGTTGCTCATCTTGTCGGTCCCGCCGACCAGGGGCAGGCGATAGCCGCAGTTGAGATAGCGATAGTACTCGATGTGGTTGAAGCGCTGGTGGCGAATCATCTCCACGGCATCGACGCGGCCCGTGGCAATCAAGGTCGCGGGCTCGCCGTTGGGGCTGGGAAAATGAGGAATGACCACCCTGCCTCCCTGGGCGTGGGCGCGGTCCGCCCAATGGCTCATCGTGGTTTCCATGATGCCGCCAAGCTCGCCCTCGCCGACGCCGTCGCTGCACCAGGGCATCACGGGCTCCTTCAGTCCCCACAGGATC
This sequence comes from Chloroflexota bacterium, assembly GCA_022565015.1. GTDB lineage: Bacteria > Chloroflexota > Dehalococcoidia > Lucifugimonadales > JADFKI01 > JADFKI01. The sequence goes on along the minus strand of JADFKI010000295.1, from coordinate 2,465 downwards.
ATGTGTCCCAACACGTGCTGGCGGTTCTCTTGCGACGTGAAGACAATGTTGCTGCCGTCCCGTGATACGCTGGGCCTGCCCGTGAACTCCTCCGTGTTGGTAAACAGGCTACCCCACTGGGACTGGAGCAGGTTTACGACGTTCAGGTCCTCGCCCTGCGACTCGAAGTGGCTGCCCTGCGTGGACAGGAAGTGCACGTGGGAGTCGCCGCTGAACCATCGCTGCGCGTTCATGTTTGTCCAGCGTTTGATTCGCAGCGTTAGCTCCTGCTGGCCCGGCTGGATGTTGACTCTCGTTCTTAGCGGCTCGTACTCGTAGCCCCGGGCCACGTCCACGATGACGTCGCCGCGTGGCAGCCAGCCCTGGCAGGTGCCGTCGATGTAGGCGTAGGTGATCCGGCCAAGGCGAACGTCGCCGCCCACGTCGATGTGCCACGTCCCCTGGTTGGAGTTGACCTGATTGTGGTGTCCGTGAGGCTGATAAGGGATGCCCTCGGTCGACCTGAAATGCACGCGGCACGGGACCGGCCGGCCCGTGTCGTCGTCCAGGACCGTGACCTTGACCCAGTTCCTGCCCCTGTCCAGGAGCTCCAACCGCATGTCCTGCGTGGCGGCGGCTCCTTTCTCCTCGACCTCACTCCACTTGACCTCGCCGAGAACATTGCCGTCCTGCTTGACCGTCACGGTCGCCGAGGGCGTCGCGGCGATTTCGACATACGCTGGACTGGACCTTGTATTGAGTGGCTCGCCAAAGCCCTTGAGGACGTCGGCCTCGAACTCCTCCACCGACGCCTCGGGCAAGGGAAACACGTATGTAGCGATGCCCCTGTCGACCTCGACCTCCAGGCCGGAAATCTCCTTCGCCCCCTGTCCGCCGGACAGGGTTATGCGGGCCTCGCGCCGTCCCTGCGTCACGAAGGGATACTCGTCGACGTGACCGAGCGTAACGGCGGCGATGAAAAACCTGGGCCCTCTGAGAACGATCTCGACCGATTCGACCGCGACATCGGGCTCCGGGTTTTTCCATGCCCACAGGTAGTAGGACTCGGCGTTGCCCTGCATGGCCTCGGTCTGTCGACGGCCTGCCTCCTCCCAGGGCCCGGCGTGTCTGGAAATGACGTAGCCGTCGCGATCGCTTACCGCACGGTAGGGCTGGCCCACGTTGAAGAAATTAGTCGTCAGCACGTGGATTTCGAATTTCTCACGAATCGGCACAGATACCTGTCGGCCTTCCGACATATGGAAAATATAATCGGCGACATGCCTGCCGAGCTGCCCGCCCTCGCCGACGTCCGACTCCAGCAATCTATGAGCAAACACGACGTTTTGAACCGCGCCGCCAATGGGAATGCTGATCGGGGAGGAGCTTCCGTCCAGGGCCAAAAATACCTTGTCCTGGGGCGATGCCTCGTCGGCGCCAATCTGAAACGGCAGGCCGCGCAGCGTCTGACGGCCTACCCTTGGAGCTTCGCCGTCTCCAAGGACCTCGATTCCGGCGTTGCAAATTGCGGAAATATCAATGGGCGCATAGTCGTTCATGAGCGCAGCCTCTCCTACGGGAATTACGGGCATCGTATTCGCGGCGTGGGCCGGCGTCAAGGGCAGGTCTACCATGGACGACGCCTTGAGGCAGACACCGCTCTTCGAGGTCTCGCACACTGATTTTCATCCGATCTTGCGACTTGCGGTATCATGTCACTGCAAGGCGGTACATCGGTAAAGCTCGGCCCGGATTTTAGGAGAAGAAATGCAGGAAGCAAACCGAAAGATAACGTTGAAATCTCGACCCTCCGGCTATCCGCAGGAGTCGGACTTCGAGCTGGTGGAGGAGCCGATACCTCAGCCCGGTGAAGGCGAGGTGCTGATAAAGTCCATCTGGCTCTCGCTGGACCCGTACATGAGGGGCCGAATGCGAGACGCTGCGTCGTATGCGCCGCCCGTGGAGCTAGGCTCGGTCATCGTCGGTGGAGCCGTCGGCAGGGTCGTGGAATCGCGAACGCCCGCGTTTCAGGTCGGCGACATCGTCGAGGGGCCGCTGGGCTGGCAGGAGTACGCGGTCTCCGATGGCCGAAACCTCCGCAGCGTAGACCCCGCGTTGGGGCCGCTATCCACGGCGGTGGGCGTCCTGGGCATGCCGGGCATGACCGCCTATTTCGGGCTGCTGGACGTCGGCAGACCTCAGCCCGGAGACACCGTCGTCGTCTCGGCGGCTTCGGGTGCGGTCGGCCAGCTGGTGGGGCAGATCGCCAAGATCGTGGGCTGCCGGGTCATCGGCTTCGCGGGCTCCGACGAGAAGACCGGCTATATCGTCAACGAGCTTGGATTCGACGTCGGAGTGAACTACAAGACGCAGAATGTCGCGGCGGAGCTTGCCAAGGCCTGCCCTCTTGGCGTCAACGTCTACTTCGACAACGTGGGCGGCGACGTCACGGACGCCGTCATGGAACACCTCGCGGACTTCGCCCG
>JADFKI010000294.1 GCA_022565015.1 Chloroflexota bacterium | reverse complement strand
AGGCCCCGATTGCTTACAAGCATGTATCTACCAGATCGTTTCTCACAGATGAAATTATTAGGGAGAGGAGCGTAGGACCCGGTGACGAAGTCTTCATCACCGGTCTCTTTACCAGACTGGTTGGACCCAGTCGCAATCTGCCGATCGTGCGTATGGGAAATATTGCCATGATGCCGAGTGAGCCTGTGCCGACCAAACTGGGTTTAATAGATGCATATCTTATTGAAGCTCGTTCAATAGGTGGGCTTAGCGGATCACCAGCTTTTGTTCGGGAAACTACGCGACTGGGAGGTATTGGGGCTTTTCACTTGATGGGTTTAATGCATGGTCACTGGGATGTTCCCGTGGAAATGGTCAATGATAAAGCGGGCGACATAGAGGATCAGGCGGCGTCCCAAGCAGTGAACTTGGGCATAGCCATTGTTGTACCGGCAAAGAAAATAATGGAAGTTTTAAACCGCACGGAGCTTGTGGAAATGAGGGCAAAAGCCGACGAAGAGCATCGGAAGACTCTTGAGCCGACATTTGACGAAGCTTCTGCTACGCAACTATCAGAAAAAACAAAAACAAAAAGTATTGATGACTAAACCTTGTCATCGAGCCATCAGGTAACAAACCCTATCTAGGACGTTATGCCTCGACAGTCTCTATGAATTGTTGGAAGCTGTATGAATGATTCAGGAACACTCGATCGCGGGATCACGCACCACCGCTCACGGGCGGTATGAGGGCGACCTCATCGCCGTCGCTGAGCCGAAAATCGTGCTCCTGGTACTGCTCGTTGACAGCCACCATGAGCCTCGACGCGTCGCCCGTGACCCTGGGATACAGCCGGAGCACCTCGGACGTCGCCGACGCCACCGTGGCATCTTCCGGCAGCTCCATCTCGAAGCCCGAGCGTCCCGCCTTTTCCTTGTAGCTCGCGAACAGCTTTACGGTGACCCTCAAGGCCTCCGCTCCTTCGTCATCGGTCTGACATGAATTATATCATGGCGGCCCGCAACAGCGTATCAGAGGCTCGTTCATGACGGTTTGCGACACCGGAGTGACGCCCCGATTTTGACTTAAACTCTAGCGCCCGATGGCGTACGTGTCGCGGCGCGGGTCGGCTCCGCCCTTGAGCACGCCCGATTCCCCGTCGACGACGATGCCGGAGAGCGCTCCCATGCTCGGCGACCAGTCGTTGACGACCCTCATATCGTGTCCCCGCTTTTGGAGGTCGGCCGCGGAGTCCCCCGAGACACGACCTTCGACGTCCATGCGACCGGGCAGGTACGTGTGAGGCCAGAACGAGTTGGGGTAGTTCCAGGGAATGAACCTCGGCTGCTCGATGGCCTGCTGCGGGTCCATGCCGAATTGAGTAACGTTCAGGAACAGCTGCAGCATCGCCGGGCACTGGGCGTCTCCGCCCGGCGTGCCGAAGGGCATGAACAGCTTGCCGTTCTTGAATGCCATGGCGGGATTAGGCGTCAGGCGCGGGCGCTTCCACGGCTGGAGGCTCGACGCGTGGTCGGGGTCGAGCCAGTTCTGGGAGCCCCTGCCCGAGATGATGAAGCCCAGGCCGTCGACGATTGGCGTGCCGAACACGCCGTCGCTGGGTGTCGCCGAGAAGGCGTTGCCCCACTTATCGACGACGCACGTATAGCTGGTGTCCTGCTCCTGCTCGCCTGGGACGGGCGTCAGCTTCTGCGCCGCGAGACTCTTGTCCGGCGTTCCCTGGTACGACCAGGGCTCGCCGGGAGGAGGCATCTCCGGGAACGCCTTGTCCATGTCGATCATGCTTCGTCGGGCCCTGGCATACTCCTTGGACATCAGGCCGTCCATGGGCACGTCGACGAAATCCGGGTCGCCGTAGTAGTAGTGACGGTCGGCGAAGGACAGGTTGAGGGCCTGGGACACAAGGTGCATGTAGTCCGGGCTGTTGTGGCCCATTGCCTGCAGGTCGTCGTCTTCGAGTATCTGCAGCGTCTGGGCGGTGACGGGTCCCTGGCACCAGGGTCCGCAGGTGTAGACTTCGAACTCGCGGAACTTGCCCACGACGGGCTTCTCGATCTTGACGCTGAAGTCATTGAAGTCCTCGACGGTGAAGAGGCCGCCCATCTTGTCGCTGAACGCGGCCATCTCGTCGGCGATGTCACCCTTGTAGATGTAGTCGCGTGCGGCCCGTATGGCATCGGCGCGGCCCCTGTGGGCGTTGGCGCGCTCGACCTCGATTAGACGCCGGAAGGTCTTGGCGAGGTCGCTCTGCACCAGCGCCTCTCCGGTCTTCGGCGCTCGGCCCTTGGGCATGAAGATGCTCGTGGTCGACTCCCAGCCACGTATATTGCCCTCGCCAGTCTCCTCCGACCTGCCGATGAAGCTGGACACGACGGACGAGACGGGGAAGCCGTCCTCCGCCAGCTCGAGGGCGGGCTTGATGACCTGCTCGAACGTCATCGTGCCGTACTTTTCCAGGGCCGTCAGCCAGGCGTCGGGAGCGCCGGGCGTAACGCTCCTCTCGATACCCAGGGGAATCTCACCCCCCGCGTTCTTCTGGAAGTATTCGATGTTGGCGGCGCGAGGCCAGCGTCCCAGCCCGCTTATGGTCACCACCTCGTCGGCCTCGGCCATGTATATCATGATCGGGGCCACGCCGCCGAAGTTCGTGGCGTGGGGTAGGGTCACGTTGATGACGATGCCCGAAGCGACACCGGCGTCCACGGCGTTGCCTCCCTCCTCCAGGATTCGGTAGCCTGCCGCCGCCGCAAGGTAATGCCCGGAGGAAACCATGTGCGTCGAGCCCATGATTGGGGGCCTGTAGGAACTAAGTCCGATGGTCATCTTCGACTCCTTCATCGACGCTGCTTCCCTAGCTGGGCAGCGCGCCGCCGTTAACGTGGATGGTCTGTCCGGTTATAAAGCTGGCGTCGTCTGACGCCAGAAACGCGCAGGTCTTGGCTATCTCTTCCGGCATGCCAAGCCTGCCCAACGGAATGCCGGCCGCCCTCTGCTCTCGCGGAATCGCGGTCTGGGCCGATTGTGCGTGGGCGGGAGTGGTATCGAAGGCGCCGGGGACGATATGGTTGACGAGGATGTTGTGCTCCGCCAATTCGACAGCCAGCGCCCTCGTCAGGCCGACGGTCCCCATCTTGGATGCCGATACGTGCGCACGATTGTGACCGCCTCTGTACGCGTTCAGGCCGGCGACGTTGATGATCCTGCCCCAACCGGCTTCTATCATGGCCGGCACGACGGCCCGGCACAGAAAGAAAGGGCCGTCAAGGTTGACGGCCATGACCGTGCGCCACTCCTCCGTGGTCAGCTCGGTAAAGGGCGACGCGAGGCGCAGTCCGGCGTTGTTCACGAGAATGTCGACCCGCCCGAACTCGGCGGCGGCCTTCTCGACCATGGCTATGGCCTGCTCCTCGTCGCCTATGTCGGCTAGCAGTGGCAACGCCTTCACGCCAAAGGACTCTGCCTCCTTGGCGACGGCATCGGCCTCCTGCTGGTTGGTGCGGGTGTTTACAACGACGTTGGCGCCGCGACTGGCGAGCTCGAGGACGGTCGCCCGGCCGATGTTGCGCCCCGACCCGGTGACCAGCGCCGTCTTACCTTCGAGGGTCATTTCTTGGCTTCTCCTTGTCTTTGTGTCCACTAACGACGTACCTGTCGATTTTCACGACCCAGCTGTGGAATTTCTTTCGAACTCAATCGTCTTTCAACTCAACCTAATGCAGAAGAGTCAGGCTTCTCCAGTCCTCCTGCCGTCGGCCGCGTTAACGCCGGCCGGTTACACAGATAGCTTCGTTCTCCATACGGACCGTTCCGTCCGCCGTGGCGTACCGCCCCGCCGCATCAGCGATAGCCTCCAACACCTTTTCACGCAAGTCGGTGGGCTTGTCGGCCAGCGCAGCCGAGATCGGGGCAGCGGTATCCCGGAACATGCTCGAGTAGGCCTCGACCGATAGAAAATCCATTGATGCACGATATCCCACCTGCGATCATGGGGCTCCTCCAGCGACATGCCAATGGTCCGTGGGCTCGACGACAGGCTAGCCGTGACGAACGCGAGAGTCACCGCCGGTAGATACGGCAGAGTGGCCCACAGCAAGCACCGTTCGGGGCCGGGAACTTCACTGTTGGCGGTGCGATTGGAGCAGGACAGGACTTCCTGGGGAACGCTATTGACTTCGTGGGCGTCGGGCGATAAGCATGGTCATAGAGACCTCACGACGGAATAGTACCATTCCATATATGCAAACCACTCTAACCTTGACTCTTCAAGCGTCACCTCTCTCCTTCAGA
>JADFKI010000293.1 GCA_022565015.1 Chloroflexota bacterium | reverse complement strand
ATTACACTGTATATCTTGTGAGCCAGTTGCTGGACCTTCAGTCTCTCGATAATTCCGGCGGACACTCGCAGGCCGGCCACGGCGACTCTGCGGGCTCTCTTGTTGAAGGTGACCTGCACAGCCGCCTTCAGCACAACCGATTTGCTGTGATACCGCTGTAACATCTGCGGGATGAGTTCATGGCGCCCCATCTGTTTTGCCAGAGCCATATCTCTCGGACCGAGTATGTACGCGGAGTTGCACCATGAAATAAACGTCCTGAAGCCGAGGTGCTCCGCCCCGGCATCGGACCCGAAGTAAAATCCTGCGCCCGCATCCTCCAGTCGAAAACCAAGCTCCACGTCTTCTCCACGGATATGTCCGAACTTTAGGTCAAAGGCGCCGACTTCAAGAAACATACGGCGATTGACGGAGAAGTTCCCGCTATAAAGACGCCACCCGGCAGGGGGCCGGTCGCCCTCGCCCATCAGCCTGTAGTGGTTAGCAAGGACCTCTTCCTCCCAGACATTCCATCCCTTCTTGTTGGGGTATCTCCCTATAGCCGGCAAGAGACGGCCCAGCACTACCGCCCTGGAGTCGTCGCGATGAAAGTTCGCATGGGCCTCAAGTAGTTCGGGACGGGGCAACAGGTCGTCGTCCAAGAAGAGTAGGGTGCCTCCCTCGGCGGCATTAGCCCCTTTGTTCCTCGCTATCGAGACGCCGGAGCTGAACACGTCGGACCCCTGACCACCATTCTCCTGGTAGAACGGCTTCAGTCGAAATGGTGTTTGGAGCTCATTAAGCATTTCCCAGGTGCCGTCCGTGGAGCCGTCCACAACCACGATCACTTCGAACCTCTTGGGCGAAAGGGTCTGGTCGCAAAACGTTAAGAGCATATCCCGAAGCATGTCCCTACGATTAAACGTCGGGATTACCACACTTATCTCTATCTCGTTCACGGTCATGTCGTTATTGCTCGACACCTTACTACTCACAGGCAACTTCCAGAACCGTAAAATAGGACTCTAGCGTGATTAGCTCCTGAGCACCGGCGTGAGGGTCGCCTCTTTCCCAAGAGTGACGCGCCAATCGACGTATCGATTGATGCCGTCCCAGAATTTGACTTTGGGGTCGAAGCCCAGGTTCCTGATCTTGTTGCTGTCCAGCAGGAAGGTCTCTATTTCGCCCGCGCGTGCCGGGCCGTATTCGATGTTCGCGTCCATTTTGACGGAAATGAACTCGGCGATGTCCTTTACCGAGATAGTCTCCCCCGTGCCGACGTTTAGAGTCCAGCCCGCCAGGTCCGACCTGTTGAGAACGACGTCGTATGATGATACGAGGTCGTCAACGTTCATATACTCCCGGCTCTGATGGCCGTCACCAAATATCATCAGTGACTTACCTTCTAGCGCCCTCTTGGTGAGAATGGCTATGAGAGCTCCGCCCACGCCTTCCTTCTGCCTCTCGCCATAGATGTTGCAAGGCCTCAAGATAGTGACATCTAGGTCGTATGTCTTGTGGTAGGCGAAGCACAAGCGGTCGGCCCCTGCTTTACTGGCAGCATAAGGGCTGTGAGGCATGAGGCCGCTTTCTTCTGTTACAGGCAGGGGCATTGCCGAGCCATACGCCTCGCAGCTACTGCCGTAAATCACGCGAACACCGTGCTGCACAGCGGCGTCCAATATGTTTTGAGTGCCCAGGACATTGACGACAGTGACGTCTGTAGGGGAGCCTATTGACTCGTCCACGTTAATTCTCGCGGCGAGGGCGACTACTACGTCATGGCCTCTTACGGTCTTGTCGACGATTTCGCGGTCAGTGATGCTGCCCCAAACGAGGCGAATGTCTTTCTCGAAGCCGCTGATGTTGTCCATGGTCGTCACAGACCAAGTGTTCATGACTGTTACTTCGTGGCCGACGTCAAGCCAGCGCTCGACCATGTGGCTGCCTTGAAACCCGCCGCCACCGGCTACCAGGATTTTCATATTTGTGCCCTCCCCATCATGGACCTGGCCTCTTCCACCAGTTCCCCGTTTGCTAAACTCAATGGCTTTCGCCAGATAAGTGTCTCCGGTCACGCCATACCATACGCATCGTAAGCGTTCGACATGAAAATCGTGGGGAATTATCTGTGACAGAGTGTGAACCGTTCGTGACGTAAGCACTATTCGATGTTATGGAGGCGGGCCTGGTCAGGATGCCCATCGTTTCACGTCTCATGGTTGAAATAGAAAGTATTTCGTCCTTGAGGGAGGTCCGCTTAACGGCATTAAGACGCCTCAGAGGCAGAGACGAATCTCGCGCGACATCAAGAATCTGTAGTAGCCTTAGTCATCGTGTGACATTTGGAGAGCGGTGACGAATAAGTCGACGAAAGTAACTCCGGCGACCAGCGACCCCCGTTGGCTGTAGAAGGACAAGACCAGGGGCGGCCTGACGAAGGCCCTTCGCGTGAGGGCCGGCGTGCCTCTCGTCAAGATCGACCGCCGCTGAGGCCCTGGTCCGCATTCGAGTTCCGCGACTATAGAATCCTGTGGCTTGCGGGCATCGCGGCGATCTTTACGATGCAGATGCGCCTGCTTGTCACCAGCGTATGGCTATACGCGGAGACCGGCTCTGGTGTGCAGCTTGGACTGCTGGGCCTCATACTTCTCGTAGTGCAGTTTCCAGCGATACTCTACGGGGGGACGCTGGCAGACAAACTGGACCGCAAGAAGCTGATTGCCTTCGCCCAGATATTTAGCTTCGCCCTCCTGACTGTCATGGCCTTGCTGGCGGCCTCCGACGAGCTCAAGCCCTGGCATATATATGGCGTGACGGCCGTCCTCGGTGTGACAAGCATCATCGGCAGCCCCGCACGCGCCGCGCTGACGGCCAACGTCGTTCCGCGGAGTCATCTCTTGCATGCGGTCACGGCCAACGCCATGACCTTCGAGATCAGCGCCGTTGTCGCGCCCCTGGTATTCGCCGCCGCCATCACCACCTTCGGCACGACGTTTACGATCGCTGTTACGGCTATCGTGTCGATTCCCAGCATTATTATGCCGCTCCTTATACGTACACGCGGCACTCCATTGGCAGCGGACGAAGGCCCGGTCCTTCGCCGCATATGGGAGGGTTTCAAGTTCGTAAAGTCGCACCCGATTCTGCCGGGACTGCTAATCATGGACATAGGCGTCACGATGGTTAGCTTCTACAGGCAGGTCCTTCCGTTGATCGTCGATCGGCTGTTCAAGGCAGGCCCGGGCGCCGTGGGACTTCTCACGTCTGCAACTTCGTTGGGCGGGATTATTGGCAGCCTGACGGTGCTTTTCCTCTCCCGGTACCGCTCCAAGGGCAAGCTGGTGCTCTACGCAACCCTTGCATACGGAGTCCTGCTAATCGCGTTCGGACTGAGCACGTCTCTGTGGATGGCGCTCGTGGTCGTCGTCTGCCTGGGAATCACGGACGCCGTCGGAATGGCCACGCGGCAGACGACAGTGCAGCTGACGACTCCCGACAATATGAGGGGGCGAGCCGTCAGCTTCCATGAGGTCTCGGCTGAGAGCGCCAACAACATCGGCACGATCGAGGTCGGCTTCATGTCGCAGCAGATCGGCGCGAGCTACACAATGGTCTTCGGGGGGATTGTATCCATTGCGGTCGTTGTTGCGGTCTGGGTAGTCATGAAGGGACTACGTCAGTACCGATACCCATAAGGGTGGCCTTTGGCGAAACCGGCTCCGGCCATTAAGATATATTGCAAGCCCGGTGAGAGGGAAACGAGTCCCGCTAATTCGGATTGGGACCCGAGGTCGGCAAAAACATTGCATTGAAGTAGGATATCCTTCGTAGACGCATCATCGCATGTTAGGAGGCAGACTGTGGCACTTAAGACGTACGGTACGATGGCGGTGGACTGGGAGGAGAGGGTCAACTTCGAGCGGCTACGCAACGACCGCCTGAACAGGATAAAGGGCTTGCTGAAGGCATCGGAGCTCGGTGCGCTGCTCACCTTCGATATGAACAACATCCGCTACATCACGGCGACGATCATCGGCACGTGGGCCATGGACAAGCTGGTGCGATTCGCGCTCTTGCCCCAGGACGACGAGCCGATTCTATGGGACTTCGGCTCGGCAGCCCGACATCATCAGCTGTACTGCCCCTGGCTTGACGGGCGTTCCCGCGCGGGCATCTCGACGCTGAGAGGCGCCACGCCCCCGGAAGCAGGTCTCGCGGAGGATGTGGCAAAGAAGATACGCCTCGAGCTGGAGGAGCGTGGTCTCCAGAACGGACCCCTGGGCGTAGACATAGTCGAGCCGGAGGTCATGTTCGCTCTTCAGCGAGAGGGCCTCAACGTCGTGGACGGCCAG
>JADFKI010000292.1 GCA_022565015.1 Chloroflexota bacterium | reverse complement strand
CAGGGGAACAGAGAAGAAATGACAAGCTACGGGGTCACGCTGCTGTCCGGCGGGCTCGATTCCACGACGGTGACGGCCTGCGCGAAGGACCGCGTCGATAGGCTGTCCGCGCTCACTTTCTACTACGGGCAGACCCACAGCAAAGAGGTAGACTGCGCCAAGACCATAGCCGGTCTTCTCGGAATCGAGCACAAGCTTCTGGACATCTCCTTTCTGGGAGAGGTCGCCTGGTACTCGGCACTCACCAATCCCGCCCAGTTCCCCATCCCCCAGAACAGGGATGCGGAGGAGATCGGCTTCGGCATCCCGATAACCTATGTGCCGCTGCGAAACACGATATTTCTGTCGCTATCGGCGGCCTATCTCGAAAGCCAGGTGCTGCACGCCATCGAGATGGAGGGCGTGAACGCCAAAGATATCGAGGCCTACATCTATCTCGCCCCCAACGCCATCGACTACAGCGGCTACCCCGACTGCCGCCCCGAGTACTACGAGAAGATCACGCCGGCCCTGGAGTACGGCAGCAAGCTCTGGACTCAGTACAACGTCCGCATTAATGTCGAAACGCCTATCATCGAGCTGTCCAAGGCGGAGATAGCACTGCTTGGCGTCAAGCTGGAGGCGCCGCTGGAGCATACGTGGAGTTGCTACGGGGGTTCGGAATTTCCATGCGAGGGCTGCGACAGCTGCGTTCTGCGGGCAAAAGGCTTCCTGGAGGCGGGCATCCCGGACCCGCTCATGGTGCGATTGGGGAGAGCATGACGACCCTTCGCGTCAGCCGTCAGCCCTCGGGCGAGCCGGAGATATTTCACTCGTTGCAGGGTGAAGGCGCGTCAATCGGCGTCCCGACGGTGTTCCTCAGGCTGGCCCAGTGCAACCTGACCTGCTCCTGGTGCGACACCAAGTACACGTGGGACTGGAAGAATTTCAGCTTTGACGACGAGGTCACGGCGTTGCCCGTTGAGGACGTGGAGAAGCGAATACTCTCGTTCGATCGGCGGCACCTCGTTATTACGGGTGGCGAGCCCATGATGCAGCAGCGCGCGCTCGCACCCCTCGTGTCGTCGCTCTGCGACAGGGGTTTTTACTGCGAGGTGGAGACGAACGGCACCCTTGCGCCATCGCCGGAGATGGTTCGAGGCGTGTCGCAGTGGAACGTGTCGCCCAAGCTGTCCAACTCCGGCGTCGATATTGCCAGGAGAGAGGTGCCGGGCGCCCTGCGAGCGTACAGCAGCCTGGAGAACGCATACTTCAAATTCGTCATCGCGGAACCTCAAGATGTGGACGAGGCTCTGGATATCGTGGGCAGATACGCCGTCGCGCCCGACCGCGTGATCCTCATGCCCGAGGGTACGGAGCGCAGGGTGATAGAGGAGCGCGGACCGTGGGTGGCCGGCCTGTGCGCCGAGCACGGCTTCCGGTTCTCGACCAGGATGCACATCCTGCTCTGGGGCGACAAGCGGGGCCGTTGAATAGGCTCCTGAGGACGCATTGCCCGCAGGGGAAACGCCAGGCAGCGCCTAGTCCTTAATCGGCGGCCCGACGAGGACGTCGTCGCCTTCGACTCGTATCGAATACCTCGTCAACGCCTCGGCGGCAGGTTGACTCTCAACCTCACCCGTCTTCATGCTGAACCGGCTTGCGTGCCAGGGGCACTCGATGGTCTCGCCGTCCTGATAACCGTCTCCGAGCGGCCCGTTTGCATGGGTGCATGCTTCGGCGACAGCAAAGAAATCCCCGGCGAACCGAGACAACAGGATTGTCTCGTTGCCCACCTCGACCGTCATGAACTCGCCGTCCGCGATATCCGAGGCACCCGCGACCCTTATGTATTCGTCCATTTTTTGCCTCACCGGATTGTGTCACTTTTTTGCTTGCCCCGAATATATTGCGAACGCGACCGGATGTTATTCCGATATCTCAGCCAGAACATCTTCGTCTATCTCGATGCCCAGGCCTGGCCCCGTCGGCACCTTCAAGTATCCGTCAACCTGATCGAAGGCCTGCTTTGCCAGCCCCTCCCGTATCCGGCTGGGCGTTCGGTCGAACTCCATGACGGGTTCCTGAACGTAGGGCTGCGGGTCCCGCGCCGGTGGGCAGGGTGGCACCGTCGACGCCAGATGCAGCGACGCCGCTATCATTATCGGCGAGCCCCAGACGTGCGGGTTCACCTGAATGCCCATTGCGTTCGCCGTCATCGCGACGGCGCGCATCTCCGTTATGCCACCGACGTTCATAACGTCCGGCTGTACGATGTCGTAGGCTCTCCTGGCCAGAAAATCGCTGAACTCGTACCGCGTTCTAAGGTTCTCTCCGCCGGAGATTGCCATGGGCAGGTGGGACTTGACCTGTAGATAACCCTCGATGTCCTGGGCGTTGACCGGCTCCTCGAACCAGGTGATGTCGCAGTCTGCGAGCTGCTTGCCTATTCGAATGGCCGACGTAGCGTTGTAGGCCTGATTGGCGTCGATCATGAGCCTGATGTCGGGGCCGATGGCCTCGCGCAACGCGATGACGCGCCTGACGTCCTCGTCCATGGGAAGGCCGCCTACCTTCGTCTTCATGCCCTTGAATCCGGCGTCGACATAGCCCCGCGCCTCGTCGAGCAGCCTGTCCGGGAACTCCCCCTCGGTGTAGTACAGGCCAGTCGCGTAGACCGCGACCTTATCCCTGACCCGACCTCCGAGCAAGTCCGACACCGGAAGTCCAACGGCCTTGCCCGCCAGGTCCCAGAGGGCGATGTCCACGGCGCTTATGGCGCTACCGGCAAAGCCCACGGCATTGTTGCAGTTGTAGACGGAGTGGAACATCTTCTGCCAGAGTCCGTTTCGGTTCATGGGGTCTTGACCCATCAGCAAGGGCGCGAAGACCTCGTTGACGACGGCCGCCGCAGGGCCACCGCAGCCCTCTCCCCAGCCCGTCAGGCCATCGTCGGTATCGATTCTGAGGATGCCAACGGACCGACGGTCGATCCACCCCTGGGACCAGCCGAAGGGTATCTCAAGGTTAGACGTCAGATTGTATGTCTTTATCGAGGATATTCGCATGATGTGTTTCACCGGTTGGGAATCCCCCACGAGTCTAGCCACGGCAAGGTGGCCTGTCAATCATTGCATTGCGCCGTTAATAAGGGCAAGTGGCGCCGGCCGTCGCGCGCTCTGGCCTGGGTGCGGGAATTGAGTTAAACTATTGCGGGCTTCCCGGGCGTGCAGCGGCGAAGGCCCGATGTATCAGAAAATATTGGTGCCCGGCACCGCATGAACAACGGAGGTTCAAAGAATGACGAAGTTTGCAAGGTATCAGGCCAACGGAAGCATCTCCTACGGCATCGTCGAGGGAGACACCGTTAAGGAAATCAGCGCTCCGCCCTACGAGTCGTACCAGGAGACCGGAAAAACGGCCTCCCTCTCCAGCGTAAAGCTGCTGGCGCCCGTGGTCCCCAGGAAGATAGTCGCCATCGGCCTTAACTACCGGAGCCATCTTGGTGACCGCACGCCACCCAAGGTTCCCGAGCCTTTCTTCAAGACGACGACGTCCCTGGCGGGACCGGGCGACGACATCGTGATCCCCAAGTCCGCCCTCGACGAGGGCGTACAGATCCAGCCTGAGGCGGAGATGTCCCTGGTCGTGGGCAAGACCTGCAAGAACGTGAGTCAGAGCGATGCCCTCAGCTACATCCTGGGGGTGACCTGCGGAAACGACGTCAGCGCCCGCGACTGGCAGAGGGACGACCTACAGTGGTGGAGGGCGAAGTCTTCCGACACGTTTTCGCCCATCGGCCCCTTCGTCGTTACGGGTCTCGACCCAGATAATCTGCGCCTCAAGTGCCGCGTAAACGGGCAGGAGGTCCAGAATCAGACGACGTCCGACCTGTTGTATGACACCAAGAGGATCATCGAGTTTGTCAGCGGCTTCGTGACCCTGGAGCCCGGCGACGTGATCATGACGGGCACCCCCGGCAGCCCTGGCGATATCAAGCCAGGCGATACCGTAGAGGTCGAGCTCGAAGGCGTAGGTGTCCTGACCAACCCTATTACCGCCGGCAAATAGTCGCTATAGACGCTGGTTGAGTGGGGGCACGTTAAATATTCAATTGTGCCCCCAACTTTATGGGCACAAAAATTGATTTTCAGGATTCAAACGGGAGAGGATGGCCGGTCGCACCTCGAGGACCTGGACGCCGAGCAGGGCGCCCGCGCGTTCTTCGACGTCTAGAAGGCTGATGAAAAATGGGGAGTGCAGAGGGGCCGAGCCCCTTTGCCGGGAGTCTGAGGGTGTCCCTCAGATACAATTTTCTTCCTTTTCCTTACTTGAAAGAGTGCCAAAGGGATTGTGGAAAGAGT
>JADFKI010000291.1 GCA_022565015.1 Chloroflexota bacterium | reverse complement strand
AGGACAGCGTGGCGATGGGCGATCGCACGAGCCCCTTCTCGGATACCGCTACCACCCCTACCCTCTGCGTTCCAAGACCAAGGTCGGGCGTGCCGAATATCAGATGCACGCCGTCCGGAGATACCGGTCCCTTGATGAGCGGCACCTCGTCGAATCGCGAGGCCCTGGCATCAACGACAACTGGTTCGGCACCGGCTTCAGATACTATCTCCGCCGGTTCGGCACTCTCCGACGGAATCGTAGCGGAGCATGCCGAAAGGAAAATCGCAAAGACTGCGAACAGTCCGGTCAGATAGTTAGCCTTCATAATCATCGAACCCAAAGCCCTCAGTATTGGGTTCGCCGCCCTCGTACACGCCGAACGTGTACGCGAAGACCGAAAAACCCGGAGAGTTCGAGCTGAGTTTCAGCTCATGCCCGCCAAATTCCACCAGGTTAACCACGTTGTACATGCGGGCCTCGTTTACATTAATAAAGCTGTTCCCATCTGAGTCAAACTGGATGTCCGCTCCGGCGTCGCCCCTGGGAAGGGGCGCCTCGTCCATGGTAACGCGGACCTCCAACTCGGACACATCAGTAGGCGACATGACTGTGTTCACGCTGGTGGCAAAGAACCTGATCACAAGGTAGTCCTCATAGTTGGTTGTCGCCCGAGCGTGAGTCAAATGCTCCGCGGAGTTTTTCCAGAGCCCCTGGATATATAGAAAATTGTTCTTGTAGTCCCCGGGGTCCCTGAATAGGATTTTGACGTCCTGTTCGTCGTAGAACTCCTTGTGAAGGACGTAAGGCGGGTTTCTGGAACGAAGCGCGCCGATATTCCTCTCGTAGCCGGCGTACAGCTCGCGCGTCAGGCCAAGTCCGGGCTCGGCTCTCGAGGCCGCGGCATCGCGGCGAGGCTCCGGCATGGTGCCTGCCGGTACGTCGCTCAGGTCGGCTCCGGCCTGGGTCAGCAGGTCCCTTATCCATTCCTCCGTCTCATCGTAGGCGCCCTCGCCAAAATGCGTGTACCGAATGAAGCCCTCTGCGTCTATGAGGTACTTGGCCGGCCAGAAGCGGTTGTTGAAGGCCCTCCAGGTTCCAAAATCGTTGTCCTGCGCCACCGGGTAGGTCAAGCCGAAGTCCTTCATTGCCTGCACGACGTTATCCGTGTCCTTCTCGAACTCGAACTCCGGAGTGTGGACCCCTATGAGGACCAGGCCCTTGTCTTCGTACTTCTCATGCCAGGCCTTTAGGAAGGGCATCGTCCGAATGCAGTTCACGCAGGTGTAGGTCCAGAAATCTATCAGAACCACCTTGCCCTGTTGGTCGTGGATGGTGAGCGGTTCGGAGTTTATCCAGTTGGCGATTCCCGTTATCTCCGGCGCCCTCTTCTCGTCACCCGTTCTCAACCTCGCCTTCACCGTCTCCAGCTCGTCTGGTGTCAGTAGGAGAGAGTTCCCAGAACCCACTCCCGTCGTTTCAGGCGCCCCCGTCGAAGTGGGCCCTCCCGGTGCAGGAGCGCTGGCGGCCGCGGAAGTACGCGACTCAGAGGCAGAGGCGCTCGACGGGGGGCTGCCCGCGGTAACAGGCTCCGCCGCGCCACTGCCGCAGGCCGCCAAAACGACGATTCCCACCACCGGCGTCACAACCAAGAATGCGAGCCCTCTAAACAGACCCATGGGTTGGTCTCCTTCAATTCAGACATTAGGGCTATCGCCGAGTCCGCGTCGCCGGCTGCGATCGAAAAGCGTTCGCCCTGATCGGACCAATCAGTCTCATAGTTTGATGAGCCAATCATCAATTTAGATTACGCTCTTGTTGATTGGCCCGGATTCGCGCCCTATTCAACTAATAGCACACAATTCTTACAGAAATATTAACCTGCCGCGGGTGGTCGGGATATGACGGGGCTTGCCACCAGTCAGACGTGTCAGTATCATGCATCCGAAATTCCATGTTTGAGTAGAGGCAATCGCAGTTTCATGCAGTGGAAGAGCGGACTCTGTACGCTTCGGAGTAATGTTAGGAGACACCATGAAGGTTGGATTTATAGGCGTGGGTTATATGGGCCGTCACATGGCCCAAAACGTCGCGGCGGGCGGTCACGATCTAACGGTATTCGACATACGCAAGGAGGCTGCCGACGAGCTGGTGTCGGGGGGTGCGACGTGGGGTAACAGCCCGCGTGATGTCGTAAACGATAGCGAAGTGATATTTACCTCGCTGCCACGGCCCGAAAATGTCGAGGAGGTCTCTCTGGGCGAAGGTGGGATTCTTAACGGAGCCGTATCCGGAAAGGCCTTCTTCGACCTCAGCACCACGGACCCCTCCACGATCGTACGCATCGAGGCAGCGGCCCGCGAAAAAGGGATGGCCATGCTGGACGCCCCGGTCAGCGGCGGCACCGTCGGCGCCGAAAAGGCGACCCTCTGCATAATGGTCGGCGGAGACAAGGCCGTTTACGAGAAATATAAGCCCGTCTTGGACCTCATCGGAAGCGAGGTCATGTACTGCGGCGGCCTCGGTTCCGGCGCCGTCTGCAAGATAATCAACAACCTCATCGGCCTGAGCGCGGGAGTGATTCTCTCCGAGGCGTTCAGCGTAGGCGTGAAGTGGGGAGTGGACCCTCAGACGCTCTTCGACGCCGTGTCCAAGAGCTCAGGCAACACAACGGCCATGCGGGGCTTTCCCGACGGCCTGTTCAGCGGCAACTTCGAGCCCGGGTTTCAGCTGGACCTGGCCGCCAAGGACGTCGGGCTCGCCACCGAGCTTGGCCGAAGTCTGCGCGTCCCCATGGAGGTGTCCAACATCGTTCAACAGCGCTACATAGCGGGCCAGAACAGGGGTTGGGGAAGGCTGGCGGCGGGAGCCGTGGCGCGCGTGCAAGAGGAGCGGTCCGGGGTGGAAATCCGCACCTCGTAGGCGCTGCCGTTTCGGCCTTATTCCCATGTTAAAGCGATTGACGCCCCTCGGGGCATGACCTAGAATCGAAACATGACAACTTTCACAGCCGAGGAGCGGGAAGCCTTCTTTCAAAAGACCACGCTCGACAACGGCCTACGGGTCGTGACGAGCGAAATGCACTACACACGCTCAGTTAGCATATGCGTCTACATCGGCGTCGGCTCGCGATATGAGACCGACGAACAGGCCGGAGTCTCCCACTACATAGAGCACATGGTGTTCAAAGGCACCGAACGCCGCCCCGAGCCGCAGATGATCAGCGGTGAGATCGAGGGCACCGGAGGCGTCATCAACGCGGGCACGGAGCACGAGCTTACCGTGATCTGGTGCAAGGTGGCCCAACCCCACCTCGAATCGAGCCTGGACCTGATGCTGGATGTCGTGCGAAACTCGGTGTTCGACCCGGACGCCATCGAAAATGAGCGCATGGTGGTAATCGAAGAGCTGAACATGATCAACGATTACCCCAACTACAAAGTAGACGCCCTCATCGACGAGATGCTCTGGCCCGACCACCCTCTCGGAAGGGACATCGCCGGTTCCAGGGAGACGGTGTCGGCGATAACTCAAGATATGCTTCTGGAGCATGTCCGCAGCTACTACACGCCGACAAATACTGTCATCAGCGTTGCCGGGAACGTGAACCACGATCACGTCGTCAGCCTCATAGAGGGCATGTGCGAAGGGTGGCGTTCGACCGAAAAGAAGGCGTGGGCGCCGTTTGAGGGCGACCAGTCCGCCGCAAAGTCGCGACTGGAGTATCGCCACACAGAGCAGACACACCTGTCTATAGCCGTTCCGGGCGTCTCGCTGGTCCATCCCGACAGGTACGTGCTGGACCTCATCAGCACCATGCTTGGCGAAGGCATGAGTAGCAGGCTGTTCGTCGAGGTACGGGAGAAGCGTGGCCTGGCGTACGACGTCCACAGCGGTGTCGCGCATTTCATGGACACGGGCGCCTTCGTCGTCTCGGCGGGCGTTGATCCTAAACGCGTGTACGACGCTGTTCAGATCATACTGGACCAGGTCGGCAGCTTTCGCCGGGGCGTTCCGGAGGAGGAGTTGGAGAAGGCCAAGAATCTAAGCACGGGCCGATTGCTTCTCCGCCTCGAGGACTCCAGGGCCGTCGCAAGCTGGATGGGAAATCAAGAGCTCCTGCTCGGGAAGATAGATCATCCCGACGATGTCGTCTCCAGGGTCAAAGAGGTGACGACGGATGACATCGAGCGCTTGGCAAACGCCGTGCTTTTGACGGACCGACTGAACATGGCAGTCGTAGGCCCTTGCCGCGGGCATCGCCGGCTGGAGCGCATGTTGCAGCTATGATTTCGAATCATCGGACCGCTCGCCTTCTTCGTTGATGGAGATGGGGCCATAGCGTTACGTTACTTTAATAAAGCGT
>JADFKI010000290.1 GCA_022565015.1 Chloroflexota bacterium | reverse complement strand
TGGGAAGGGAAGCCACATGGAAACCAAGCGTCTGACGACGGCCCAGGCTTTGATAAGATTCCTGTCCGAACAGTACGTGGAGCGGGACGGCATAGAACAGCGCTTCTTTGCCGGAGTCTTCGGAATATTCGGGCACGGCAACGTCGCGGGTGTCGGGCAGGCCCTTCAACAGTACAGCGACCGCATGGGCTACTACCTTTTCCGTAACGAACAGGGGATGGTGCACGCGGCGGCGGGATTCGCGAAGATGAAGAATCGACTCTCGACCTTCGCCTGTACCTCATCAGTTGGGCCCGGGGCAACGAATATGATCACCGGCGCCGCTGGGGCCACCATCAATCGCGTGCCTGTCCTTCTCTTGCCCGGCGACGTATTCGCCTCACGGAGCGTGGCGCCCGTATTACAGCAGCTCGAGGTTCCCTGGTCACAGGATGTATCTGTAAATGACGCGTTTAAGCCAGTGTCCAAATACTGGGACCGTATCAACCGCCCTGAGCAACTCGTGACCTCGGCACTGGAGTCGATGCGGGTGCTTACTGATCAGGCTGAGACCGGCGCCGTGACTTTAGCTCTTCCACAGGATGTACAGGTGGAGGCCTGGGACTTTCCCACGGAATTTTTCAGGCGGCGCATCTGGCACATCGGCAGGCCGGTGCCCGCCCCGTCCGCCCTGGCGCGTGCGGTTGAATTGATTAAATCAGCGAGTCGTCCTCTGATCATCGCTGGAGGAGGCGTCATCTACTCCGAGGCCACGGATGCGCTGCGGGACCTGGCCGAGCAGACGGGCATACCCGTGGCGGAGACACAGGCCGGCAAGGGAGCCCTCCCATACAATCATCCTTCCTGCCTGGGTGCGGTGGGCGCCACTGGAACGGCGGGAGCGAATATCATCGCCCGCGAAGCGGACTGTGTAATTGGAATCGGCACCAGATATTCAGACTTCACGACCGCCTCAAAAACCGCATTCCAAGACCCGGATGTCAAATTCGTCAATATCAACATCGCGGCATTCGACGCCCACAAGCACTCCGGTGTGCCCCTGGTCGGTGACGCAAGAGCGACCATCGAGGCCCTTAAGGAGGCTCTGACGGAATACAGGGTTTCTGACTTCTACCGAGAGCGGATAAAGTCGTTGAACGCCGAATGGGATGCCGAGGTCCAAAGATTATACGGGTTGGGAAACGAGCCGTTGCCCGGTCAGAGCGAGATTATCGGAGTGCTCAACGAATTTTCAGCGCCCGAAGACGTCGTCGTATCTGCCGCCGGCAGCCTACCCGGAGACCTGCATAAGTTGTGGCGAGCCCGCGATCCCAAAGGCTACCACCTCGAGTATGGCTACTCCTGCATGGGTTACGAGGTCGCCGGTGGCCTTGGGGTGAAGATGGCCGCTCCCGACAGAGAGGTCTACGTAATGGTCGGGGACTCATCCTGGTTGATGATGTCCTCCGAAGTCGTGACCTCTATTCAGGAGAACCTGAAGCTGACCATCATCTTGATCGACAACCACGGTTTCGGTTCCATCGGAGCCCTGTCGGAGTCCGTCGGTTCGGGTGGTTTCGGCACGGAAGCGCGGTACAGAGGTGAGGATGGGAGGCTTTCAGGCGGCTACCTGCCGGTGGACTTTGCGGCTAACGCGGCAAGCCTTGGCGCGGCGACTATCGAAGTCAAAGGCATCGCCGAGTTCAAGGACGCCCTGGAAAGCGCTAAAAGAAACACGGTCACGACGGTGATCAAGATCGAGGCGGACCGCAACGTTCGCGTAGGCTCGTATGAAAGCTGGTGGGACGTGCCCGTCGCCGAGGTCTCGACCATGGAATCCGTCGCCTCCGCCAGGGTCGAATACGAGAGTCATCGCAGCTCAGAGCGCCGCTACCTGTGACGCAACCTCGCCGCAGGGAGTGGGAAATACCCTCAAACGCCACCCCAAGCTCAAATCAGCTCGGGCACAATGCAGCCCCCTGTTATCCTCACTGAACGTTCAGGTGGTGACCGACCCTCTCAGCCATGCTCGCCATCGGCTGCAATCGGAGGCTAATTCCGCTCTGAGAACCCTACTGCCGCCCAGGCGGCTTATGGTAATCAAGCTGACTCCCATAGCCTCCACCATGGGCGCACAGAGCGCAAGCGTCGCCCAAGGAACTCCTCCAGACTAGCCCGGTGCAGCACTGTCCTGCCACTGCCGCTAGCCTCCTCGTCTATCAACGTAGATGGCACATCCTCCCAATCAAATCCGCGTCTGCCAAAGGCGTCCCGTTGCTCCCATACGGCTATCTTGTCGCCATCAATCATCCAGCCGTTGGGAATTTCGCCCTCGCTCCTGACACGAGCCGATTCTCTCAGGAGGTTGTGCAGACGGGCTTTTACGCGATCGTACCGCTTCTCGGCATAGTCAAACCAGGTTACGGCTCGACACCAACGCGGAGGCGATCCACCTGTGGCGTCGGAGATGATATCGCTCAGCACGCCCGATGATAATGCAAGCCAATCTTCCGGCAATCGTTCATCGTCGAGGCGGTCCATGACCTCAGTCAGGTAACGGCGATAGAGATGCCCAGTGAGCCCACGGCGCATCTTCTGTATCTTATTCTGCAGTCGCTGACGCAACTGCTCGTTGTGCGGTGGCAATGCCGTCGTCGTATAAATCATCATGCTGCGCTTCACGACCTCGTCGGGAAACGACTGGGGCTCCGCGTTCATGGAGAGCATGAATCCCGGGTATTCCGTGACGGAAGGCAACATCTCGTCCTTGATCATGTCCTTACCATGGGAATTGAAAGCTCGGCGTCCGATGTCGTCAAACACTACCGGAAACCTCTTGTATCCCTGTTGTAACCCGCGAAGTTGAGACGTAGTAAAGCTTCGTTTATCAACTGTGTGAGAATATCCGAACATTGAGGTCATCAGCGTATCTACAAGGCTTGTCTTTCCACAGTTGGACTTGCCAAAAATTATCGCAAAGGACGGATAGCGGATTATATCGCTGTCCTGTATCAGCGCTAGTGAGCGCAGGTCGCAGATGAAGGGCGAGAAATATAGCCAAGACATCAGGGTGAAGTAGTCGATCTGCAGGCGTGGAACATTTCCCTCAAAAGCCTCCTCGTAGTTCTGGAAGTAGTCAACCAGCAGCATCGCATCTGTCCTGACTGAATCGCGATCCCATGCCAGTTGAAATTGTTCACCTGACAGCAGAGCAGAATGGTTCGTCCTGTCAATGGACAAATAGCGACTGTCAGCCTCCTCGACTGTTTTGACGAGGCGTATGCGGCTTATAATCCTTTTTATCTCGGGCGTAATCGTTTGTCTGCCATTGCGAATCGCTGGAATGGCTGCGGACAACCCCGGCCCTATGGCTGCAAGAACTTTTTCCACGTATATAATCTGGGCTGGAACGCTTACTTCCAGTTCGTCGGCAGATGGTGGTTCGATTAAGAGTGTGGACGACGAGTCTGTCATCACGGGGGTCTCCGAAATTTCGATCTCCGCCTTGGATATCCGATTTTCAGGTAGCGGGATCTCGTCAGAGGCGGAGTCTCTTATGTCTTCGAACATTCCGTTGTAGTGGGCCCACGCAGCCTCATCGTTGTCGAATTTCACCAACGTCTCAGGCTGAATTCCTGAAAAGGCGCGCTCTGAAAGGTTTGCGGAGCCGACAATTACTCGTGTGCGTCCGTCGGCGTTCGACAGCAGATACAGCTTTGCATGGGCTATGTATTTCCTGAGAACGCGGAAACGCGCCCGGCCCGCGTGCACCTTTTCTAGAATGTATGCATGGCGCTCGTCTTTCAACCCCATGATCGCGGCCCGCGTATTCCCAACGACCACCTTCTGGAACGCCAGGATGTCTTTCAAGTCGCGTAACGTTCCTTCATATCCGAAAACGCAATCAAATTCTGTGAAGGAATACCTGTCAAGCATCCTGATGATAGCGTTGATACTCCCGGTATACGTCAAAACGCGGAGAGTATCATAACCATCGAATAGGTCCCAATCGAATTTCTGCTCGCTTAAAAACCTGGCGTGCACCACCCGAAGCCCAGAGCCGTCATCCAAATTAAGCCCGCTCTGGATTTCATTACTTCCACCAGATTCCCCAAAATGTCCGTAAATTGACATATTCCTGTAAAGACCATCAATCGTGAATGGACTTATCGTACGGAGCATGAGGAGTACAGTCAAGGCGGGCCCATTGTGATCCCATCACAATGGGCCCGCTATTACCAGACCGGAACGTTCAGGTGCTGAACGACCCTCTCAGCCATACTTGTCATCACGGCTGCATTGGGAGGTTATTTCTGATCTGAGAACCTTACTGCCGTCCCTGGAGGGAACCTGTTCGTGGCCTATGCGGTACGCCGC
>JADFKI010000289.1 GCA_022565015.1 Chloroflexota bacterium | reverse complement strand
GCCGACGATGTCGTCGTTCGTGTAGACTCTGAAACGCGGGGAGTTCATGACCGACTGCGCAAACGCCGCCGCCTCGCTGTTATAGGAGCCGATGACCGTCGACGAAGGCTTTCCCTGCACGATTTCCTTGGCCAGATTGGGACCCGACAGCGCACAAATCTTGGTCAGCTTTTCCCCAGTTAGCTCCTCTTCGAGGACCTGGCTCATCCGCTTCCCGCTGTCCGCCTCCAGGCCCTTGGTGGCCGTAACCACTACGGCGGAATCATTGAAGGCCCAGCCCACGTTCCTGACGTTCTCCCTGAAGCTCGCCGAGGGCACGGCGATCAACACGAGCTCTGCCTCGCCAAAAGCCTCTTCCGCTGAGGCCGTTACCTCGAGCAATTTGGGGAATTTTGCGCCCGGCACGAATCGCTTGTTCTCGTTGTCCGTGCGCAGCGTATCCGCCTCGGTCTCGTTGCGCGCCCAGAGCGACACCTCGCAACCCTGCTCTGCGAGGGCAATTGCCAGGGTTGTGCCCCAGCTGGTTGTGCCGACTACGCCGACTTTGGCCATCTTCGAACGGCGTCCTCGGCGCCACCTGGAGGCGAATCGCCCGGAGCCGTCGCCCGTTGGCCCAGCTTTCGCTCCTCGCCTGCCAGCAGACGCTTGATGTTATCTCTGTGCAGACCGATTATTACGGTCGCGCCGATTACGGCGTATGCGACGTGTACGACAGCCACGTGCCCGAGGGAAGCAAGAACTATGACCGTCACGGCGCCTGACAGAGATCCCACGATCGACCCTAACGAGACGTATCGTGTAGTCGCGATGGTTGGTGCGCCAAGGATAACCGCGGTCAGTCCGGCGATGGGAGACAACATAAAGAGGCCTCCCAATCCGGGAGCGGTGCCCCGGCCGCCGCGAAACCCGACGAAGACAGGCCAGTTGTGCCCGACCAAGACCGCCAGGGCCGACACCGTCTCCAGGCCGTCTGAGTCAAAAAAGTAGCGAGCGATGCCAATGGATAGGACGGCCTTTCCCATATCCAGGAGAAGCACTACGGCCGCCGCAGGAACACCGAGAGTACGGAGCACGTTGGTCATGCCCGTCTTACCGCTGCCGTAATCCCTGACGTCGACCCTCTTGAAAAGCCGGACGATAATCAGCCCGGAGGGAATCGATCCCAGAAGGTACGAGACCGGTATCATGACCAGGTAAGGGATCATCGTTCTCCCCTTCCCTTGAAGCGCATCCTGAGCGGGCTGCCCTTGAACTCGTACGCCTCGCGGATGGCGTTCTCAAGGTAGCGGCGGTAGGAGAAGTGTACCATGTCGGACCGGTTCACGTAGAAGGTAAAGCTGGGCGGACCTGTCTGGTCCTGCGCCACGCTGTATATCTTAAGGGAGCGTTTACCCGATTGGGACGGCGGGTGAGCGGCAACGGCGTTCATCACCCGCCGCCTGAGGTCGTACCTCGGCACGCCCTTGCTCCACTCCTGGAAGACCTCCTGAGCGGTGGTCAGCAGGCCCTCTATCCCCCGGCCTTTCAGAGCCGAGGTAAAGCAGATAGGTGCGTAGGAGACGAATCTAAACTTATCGCGGACCTGACGAATGGCTTCGTCCTCGGTCATCCCGAGCTCGCGTGAGAGGTCCCACTTGTTGATCGCGATTACGATGCCCTTGTACGCGTCCAGCACATAGCGCACGACGTGCGTGTCCTGGCTGGTCGCAAGCTCCGAGGCGTCGAGGACGATTATCACGACGTCCGCCCTGTCGATCGCTCTTATAGCGCGAAGCACGCTGTAGCGCTCGATGCCCGGCTCGATTCTGCCCCGCCTTCGAATGCCTGCAGTGTCGATAAGCAGCAGCGACCTGTCGTCGAAGTTCATGAGCGTATCCAGAGCGTCGCGGGTAGTGCCCGGCAAATCGCTGACGATGGCCCGGCTCTCGCCCGTGATCGAGTTGAGAAGCAACGATTTGCCTACGTTGGTGCGCCCTACGATGGCCAGCCTGAGGTCGGCGTCGGGCTCGAGAAAGGTCGGCTCGCTGGGAAAGTGACTTATGACCCTGGCCATCATGTCGTCAATCCCCACGTTGTGGTAAGCGCTTATCGGGGTGGGCTCCCCAAGGCCGAGCTTATAGAACTCCGAGGCCTGAATGCCGCGCGCATCGTTATCGGCCTTATTGGCAACCAGCACGATAGGCTTATCTGTCCTTCGAAGGAGATTTGCCGCGTCGAAGTCAGCGGGCGTCACGCCTTCCACGGCGTCTACCAGCATGACCAGGATGTCCGCGTCCTCTATCGCGACCTCGATCTGCGCCTTGACCTGTTTCCAAAGGTCGGTCTCGGGAAAGAGGTCCAGACCGCCCGTGTCCACCAGAATAAAGGCTTGTTCCCCCCACTCCGTCTCGGCCGTCACGCGGTCCCGGGTCGTACCTGCTATGTCGGAGACGATCGCCATACGCTGGCCCAATAGCCGGTTGAACAGCGTCGACTTGCCGACGTTGGGCCTGCCCACGATGGCTACCAGGGGCTTTACGCTCATAGTTTCGTTTCCGATTCCAAAATCAGCCGCCCGTACACATTATCTCCACAGTTCAAGCCAACATTCGATCTGTCGCTCGGCTCTGGTCTGCCTCTAAAGGAGTTTACACCGAAGTTCACTCCCCCGTTAAGCAGACTAACCCTCGAATAGCTGGGCCAGAATCGCCTTCTGGGCGTGGAGGCGGTTTTCGGCCTGATCGAATACGACGGAGTTCGGGTGGTCCAACATACCCTCCGTGATCTCTTCGCCCCTGTGGGCGGGCATGTCGTGCATGAAGATAAAGTCCGGCTTCGCGCCCTTTACCAGGTCCTCGCTTATCTGATACTTCGAGAAGATCTTGCGGCGCGCCGAGGCCTCGCTCTCGTCGCCCATGCTTATCCATACATCCGTGTAAACGACGTCGACGCCGCCCACCGCCTCCTCCGGGGTCTCGACCCATCTTAGCGCAGATTCGTTTTCCACGGCCCTCTTCTTGGCCTCGTCCCACACCAGGCTCGGAATCCGGTAATCTCGCGGCGAGGCGATCGTAAAGTCCATCCCCAGAGAGCCGCAGGCCAGTGCGAGGCTGCCGGCGATGTTGTTTCCATCGCCGACGAAGGCCATGCCCAGTCCGTTCAGCTCACCCTTGTGCTCGTACACCGTCAGCATATCGCCGATGGCCTGGCAGGGATGGCCAAGGTCCGAGAGTGCGTTTACGATGGGTATCGACGAGTTCTCCGCCAAAAGCTCCAGGCTGCGGTGAGAGAAGACGCGCGCTATGACGCCGTCGACCAGGCGATCGAGCACCCGCGCGATGTCCGCCTCGGGCTCGCGCACGCCGAGGCCGATGTCCTGCTGGCTCAGGTAGATGCAGCTGCCGCCCATCTGCCTGATGCCGACCTCGAAGCTCACTCGGGTCCGGAGGGAGGGCTTTTCAAAGACCAGTGCGAAGACCTTGCCTTCGAGGACTCGAGGCGTCTCACCCTGCTTGAAACTGTAGGCCTTCTCGATCAGTCTCTTGACTTCTTCAGGCTCAAAGTCCGCAAGCGTCAGAAAGTCTTTACCCGCCATCTCTCCCCCTTAAAGTACTCCCGCGATACTATAGCAAAACTTGAGGGTCAAGCAAGTGAATTGCGTCCGCGAATATCGATATTCAGGGCCTGACGACGGGGGCGCATAAAAGGAAGCTGTGGCGAAGGGAGTCTTGTCGCCGGGGCCTGCTTACGAGCCGATCGCGTCCAAGATTATCCTTATCAATACCCCATCAATACCCCGGGCGTGACGACATCGGACCTGTCGTAATTCGAATATGGGCGACGTCGAGTGCCGCTGTTCCCCTTCGAGCGCGAGGCATCCTATAGGTAACTCTCCGACGACAGCCATTGCCACCTGAGGCCGGTCTTGCGATGTCGGACTGCCCTTGACACCCACAAGCAGGGGCATTATGTTAATGCTGGTCGAGTCGCATCTTCAAAGCAGGTTAGGAGTCTTCATGAGCAGACTCGGAAACGGTTCCATGATCTTGGCAGGTATCGTGTTGCTGGTCTTCGGAATCATCGTTGCATCCGATGCAATCACATGGCTGGTAAAGATCATATTGAATCTCGTCGGCTGGGGGATGGGGATTCTGGGCATCATATTTCTAGTCTATGGCCTGGTGAAATCCTTCAAAGGGTCTGGTCGTAGCCAGAGCGATTATTGAAAACCCGGAAATTTTAGGTAGACCGGGTTAACCGTTCGGGAGGTTGAGAAATGGGCGTCTTATCAAGAATGTCAACGGTCGTCAAAGCCAAGATGAACAGGGTCCTGGACAACGCCGAGGACCCACGCGAGACCCTGGACTACGCATACACAAAGCAGATGGAGATGCTTCG
>JADFKI010000288.1 GCA_022565015.1 Chloroflexota bacterium | reverse complement strand
CCTTTGGCACTCTTTCAAGTAAGGAAAAGGAAGAAAATTGTATCTGAGGGACACCCTCAGACTCCCGGCAAAGGGGCTTGGCCCCTCTGCACTCCCCATTTTTCATCAGCCTGCTAGAGTCGGACAGGACGAACGGAAGATTGCCCGTTCGTGGTCTGCCTGAGGCGGATCGAACCATTCGTGGCAGTTTTCGGATAGGCTCTAAGTCTACGCGCTTCACGAGAAAGCGAACTCAAACGCGAAAACCGCGCCTGGCGCCCGATCTAAATATACGAAACTCCTTCAGACATGTGTCGCATCTAACCAGACGGCGATGAAAATCGCATGGGACTCTACCATCGATTATCCAATGGAGGTACCTCAAAAATGGCGGATGACAAAATAATCGTGTACGGCGCTCCCTGGTGCCCGGACTGCAAGCGAGCGAAGCAGTTTCTGGGCGAGCAGCGGGTCCCGTATTCATGGGTGGACATAGACGAAGACGAAGAGGCCCGAAGCTACGTCCAAGAGCTCAACGACGGCAAGCAGATCATTCCGACGATAATTTTCCCCGATGGCTCCTTCCTTGTGGAGCCCACAAACGCCGAGCTGGCCCGGAAGCTGGACATCGCCCCCAAGGCCAAGCGCACGTACTACGACCTGATCGTGGTCGGGAGTGGCCCGGCCGGGCTCACCACCTCGCTTTACGCGGCCCGAGAGGGCATCGACACGCTGGTGATCGAGAGGAGCGGCGTTGGCGGCCAGGCGGGCGTGACCGAGCGTATCGACAACTATCCAGGATTTGCCCAGGGCATAGAAGGCGCCGAGCTGGCCGACCAGATGAGGCTCCACGCGGAACGCTTCGGCGTAGAGATACTTTCCGCACAGGGGGTCACGTCCATACAGATCAATGGCGACTACAAGATGGTCACCACGGACTCCGGCGACGAGTATTGCGCCAAGGCCGTGCTCATTGCCACGGGCAGCAGATACCGCAGGTTGAACGTTCCCGGAGAGGAAGACTTTATCGGCGCAGGCGTCCACTTCTGCGCGACCTGCGACGGGCCGTTCTACAAAGGCGAGGACATGATCGTGGTCGGCGGCGGCAACAGCGGCGTGGAAGAGGGCCTGTTTCTAACGAAGTTCGCCAGCAGCGTAACGGTCCTGGAAGTCCGGGAGAGGCTTGGCGCCAGCCAGATCCTTCAGGAGAAGGCCGAAAGCCACCCGAAGATGAGCGTTCGCCTCGGCACAACCGTCGAGGAGTTCAGGGGCAACGGCAAGCTGTCGACGGTGGTGGTCAAAGACCTGGCCACGGGGGAGACCGAGGAGCTCCACCCCGGTGCGGTCTTCATCTTCATAGGGCTGGACCCCAACACGGGATTCGTGCGGGACCTGGTCGATCTGGACAAGTGGGGATTCATCCAGACCGACCTCACCCTGCAGACCAGCGTAGAGGGCGTATTCGCGGCCGGCGACGTCCGTAAAGGCAGCACCAAGCAGGTGGCCAGCGCCGTCGGCGAAGGAGCGACCGCAGCCCTCATGATCCGCCAGAACCTGGAGAAGACGCAGGGAAGTCGGGGCTACTCGGGGGACTAGCTCCCGTACGTCGCATCACGAAGGTCCCGCTAGGCAGCCGGAACCACAGGACAGCCACGTCCCGACGCACGGTTTTTACGTCTGGGATTGGTTGTTATCTTACGCAACGAGGGGGCGCATAACATCCCCAAGCCTTCGTATTCCACTACGCGGGTAAGTCAGTCCAGGGACAGGTAACCGAGGCATTGCGGCATACTTTTGTCGTTCAGATTTGGTAAGCTAAGGAGTCGATTGCCCTCATCGGAGTCGACTGGTGGGTCAGCGGCTCTTTTAAGGGGCCCATTCGTGCCACCCAATTCCGAAAAAGTGGTACGGGATAGTGGTATGCTGGGCCGGTTGCCTTTGGTATAATGCGGCATCTTTGCGTTTTGGTGGAGTCTTGTTGACTCATATGTGGGGCGCGAGCAGACCTGGTGTGGATAAGTCTATTACCGCCGCCCCATGACTATCATCGACCCTCGGGGACCTCGAGGCATTCATCCTCAAAGGGAGAGCTCTAAGCTATGACGAGTCGAGTAGTAATAACCGGAATAGGTATAGTCAGCCCCGTGGGATTGAATCGCGCGACGACCTGGAAGCATCTGGTGGCGGGCAAGTCCGGAATCGACCGCATCTCATCCTTCGATACCGAAGGGTTCCGGACCACGATTGCCGCCGAGGTAAAGGGCTTCGATCCTGAAGGGACCCTCGGCAAGAAACAGGCCCGGAGGATGGACCGCTTTACGCAGTTGGGCGCCGTTGCATCGCTGGAGGCCGTGGAGCACTCGAATATCAAGATTGTGCCCGAGAATGCGGAGCGAATCGCCGTCATGATCACTAGCGGAATCGGCGGCCTTATGACCCTTTCTGAGCAGATGATCGTGCTTCAGGAGCGCGGTGCCTCGCGAGTCAGCCCCTTCTTGGTGCCTATGATGATGCCGGACATGGCCTCCGGGCAGGTCTCCATGATGCTGGGTGCGAAGGGACCGAACTACGCGGTGGTGTCCGCATGCTCCAGCGGAGCCGACGCCATCGGCCTGGCATTTGAGGCCATCAGGCGAGGAGACGCGGATGTCGTGCTGGCCGGAGGTGCGGAGGCCGCTATCTGTCCTATCGGCGTTGCCGGTTTCAACTCGTGCCACGCCCTCTCCACGCGTAACGACGAGCCCCAGAAGGCTTCCCGACCCTTTGACTCCAATCGCGACGGGTTCGTACTGGGCGAGGGAGCGGCGGTGCTGGTCTTGGAGAGCCTTGACCACGCCATGGGGCGAGACGCCGAGCCCGTAGGTGAGATGGTCGGTTACGGAGCGACCGCGGACGCGTATCATATCACTCAGCCGGCTCCCGAGGGTGAGGGCGGCGCCAGGGCCATGAAGAATGCACTGAAGCAGGCGAAGCTGCAGCCCGAAGAGGTTGACTACATCAACGCCCACGGCACCTCCACACCGCTCAACGACAAGTTCGAGACCCTTGCGATGAAGTCGGTGTTCAACGAGGAAGCGTACAAGATACCCATTAGCTCAACGAAATCCATGACTGGCCATCTGCTCGGCGCCAGCGGCGCCCTGGAGGCGGCTATATCCGTCATGGCCACTTACAAGCATTGCATACCCCCGACGATAAACCTCGATAATCCCGACCCCGACTGCGACCTGGACTATACGGCCCATTCCTACAGAGAGAGCGCCGTCAGGACGGCGATGAGCAACTCTTTTGGTTTTGGTGGGCATAACACGTCGCTCATTTTCCAGGGCTTCGAAGAGTAGCTCAGAGGAGCCTCACCAGGGCCTACTACAGGCCCCCCGATGTATCGGGGCCCGCCACCCGCTACGTGGCATCGGCGCGTTCGATGTCGACGCGAATCCGTGGACTTGGCGAGCCTTCCGGTATACCATAGCCGTCAGCCAGAAGCACTTTTCAGGCAGGCATTTTTCATGATCCTCAAGGAATGGCGGCTGCGGGATGCTCCCCCAGAGGGATTCGCCCAGGGCCTGGGGCTTCCCGAGTTTCAGGCCAGATTGCTCTTCAATCGCGGAATCCACAACGCTTCAGATGTAGAGTCATTCTTGGCGGCAGACGGCCGGCTGCTGAATGATGCCAATCTGTTGCCCAATATGAACGAAGCCGTGTCCCGCTTGAAGGCCGCCCTGGAGTCCTCGGAGATAATTGGCGTCTTCGGAGACTTCGACACCGACGGCATTACGGGTACCGCTCTGCTGTTTCGCGCCCTCGGCGACCTCGGCGCGACCGTGCTTCCATACATTCCGGACCGCGTCGATGAGGGCCACGGCCTTAACGACGATGCGGTCCGACTCCTGAAGTCTAAGGGAGTCTCGCTGCTCATAACCGTGGACTGCGGAGCGACCTCCGTCGCCGAGGTTGACCTGGCGGCTTCCATCGGCATCGACACGATTATTACCGACCACCACAGCATGCTGCCCGTATGGCCCGACGCGGTGGCCGTCATAAACCCGCAGCACCCCGATTCCGAATATCCCGACACCAACCTGACCGGCGTAGGCATGTCCTTCAAGCTGATGGAGGCGCTCTACCAGGAGCTTGGCAAACCCTGGCCGGAGCATCTGTTGGAGCTGGTCGCGCTGGGGACCGTCGCCGACGTCGGACCGCTTCAAGGAGAGAACCGCTTCCTTGTGAAGCAGGGGCTCGTACAGCTAAACGCAACGCGAAGTCCGGGGCTCCTGGCGCTGGCGGAAAGCGCGGGCCTGAAGATGGGCGCGCTCAATACCGAGTCCCTCTCCTTTGGGCTGATTCCGAGGCTGAACGGCACCGGACGCCTTGACCGCGCTGACGTAAGCCTAGAGCTGCTA
>JADFKI010000053.1 GCA_022565015.1 Chloroflexota bacterium | reverse complement strand
CTGCCTTTAGCACGCCCATGATGGCGGCTATCGCCTGTACGCCGCGCTCGAACAGGAGTGCTATCGGCTCCGAACCCTCGCCGAGCTGCTCCAAGACCGCGTGGGCTATCCGATTGGAAGCTCTGTTCAGCTCATCGTACGAAAGCTCCTCGTGCCCTGCCTTGACGGCAAGGCGGTGAGGGTACATGCGTACCATCTGCTCGAACCGGTCGGAGATCGATTGCTCGATAGCCTCCCTGTCGAAGGGAATAAAGGACCCAGAGGGGTGGAAGCACTTATCGATGATAGCCTGTTGGCTCGGTGGTATGCGGTCCGTATCGCCTATATCGGCACTCATGTCCCTCTCCCCTCCCTCTGGCTCACCGGAACGTCATCGGCAAGGAGCCGCCGGGCCTGCCTGTCCGTAAGCGCGTCCAACTCCGACAACATCTGGTCAATTTCGACCGGACCCACCTTATCCGCCTGATGCTCCGTAACTACTATCGCCATCTCGGCCACCGTCGGAGACTCGAACAGCGCCTTCAAGGGCAGCTCCACTCTGAAGGTCTTGATGGCCAGCGAAAGGATATGCGAAGCCATCAGCGAGTGGCCGCCCAGATCAAAGAAGTTGTCGTAAATGCCCACTTCATCAAGGTCCAACGCCTCGGCCCATATCTCAGACAACTGCACTTCCACGGGCGTGCGAGGCGCGGCAAATTCGACGTCCAAGTCCGGCCGCGTTTTGTCAAGCACCGGAAGTGATTTGCGGTCCACCTTTCCGTTGGGCGCAAGTGGCAGAGCGTCGAGTATCACATAGGACGAAGGCACCATGTGGTCCGGCAGCGTCTCGGAAAGCGCGCGTCGGAGAACGCTGGTCGACGGTGCGGCGTCGGCGCCGGGGACTACGTAGGCCACCAGGCGCTCATCGCCATTCCGGTCAACCCTCAACATCATCGCCGCCTCTTCGACGTAGTCCAGGTCTAGGAGCGCGCTCTCCACATCGGCGATTTCAATAAGATGGCCGCGCAGATTCACCTGAAAGTCCTTGCGGCCGAGACATACAACACGTCCGTCGGGCAGTCTTCTTCCAAGATCGTTGGTGCGGTAAGTGCTCATTCCCGGTAGGTCAAGCGCGGGGGCCGTCGGCATCTGGCCGGGCATACCCCAGTACCCCGGCGAGATATACGGACTCCTGACGATTATCTCACCAACCTCGTTTACGGCGACCTCTCGATCACTCTCATCGACGATAATAATTTCGGTGCCCTCGACAGCGTACCCCCCAGACACGGTGCCGCCTTCAATCTCTGTTTCCATATCCGCATACCAGATGAGGACCGGAGAGATTTCAGTCATCCCCAGTCCGGTGGTGAGAATGCACTCCGCCGAGAAGTGCTTCTTGAACTGCTCCACATCTCTCCTGTAGATCATTTCGGTCCCAATGTGTACCAGACGCAGATTGGGGAATTCTTGAGACCCCGTAAGGCCGTTGACGAAGTGCCGAAACACCGTACCTGCGGTACGGAGCGTAGTTATCTGATGCCCTACGAGCCAGTCGGCCAAGTTGGGGATACCCTGAGCTTTGAGATCGAAGGGGTATAAGCACCCTCCGTTCAGCAGAGTCCCGATAATCTCTCGCGCCGCTCCAATGGCGCCGGGGGAAAATAGCAGGCTGACACGGTCTTCCGGACAGATGTGATAGCTGTTCGTGTGGACCCTCGTCATATGGAGGACGCCTCCGTGATTATGGGAAACCCCTTTGGCCCGGCCCGTAGAGCCCGATGTATACAAGATGAAGGCGAGCGCATCCGTCGTTAGCTCTATATCGAGGTTCTCATCGGAGAGGTCCACGTTGAGCTCGTCAATGTCGATGACGTCTATTGAGCTTTTGGCAAGCTCCTTGGCAAGAGGAAGATTCTTGCTGTCCGTGACTATTAGGGCCGCCGTGGAATCTCGGAGAATATGTAGGGTTCTCGTCGAAGGATGCGAGGGGACCAGCAACACGCATGTCTTGCCCGCCTTCAAGGCGCCCATTATGGCTGCAATGCCATTCACGCCATGGTCGAAAAGCAGCGCGACGGGCTCCTCTCCATCTCCTCGCGTCCCTAAGATGGCGTGGGCTATCCGATTAGCGGCCCCGTTAAGCTCAACATAGGTAAGTTCGCGCGCGTCCGTCTTGACCGCGATACGGTCCGGATACCTCCGCACCGCTTCCTCGAACCTCAGGGGTATGGACTGCTCGATCCATTCCTTTTTGAACTCGACGAAGGTGCCACTCGGATGGAAGCACTTGTCGATGATGGCCTGTTGGCTTGCTGGTATGCGGCGCATATCGCCTGTGTCGGTACTCATCACGTTTTCCTCGCGGTTGGTCTCAATACGGCCATTTCCGAATCCGGATTACGCGCCTCCGACGAACAGTTACCACGTGCCTTGGTCGCTCCGACACACAAGGCAGCCATGCAGTCGGGCCAGGGAACGAATGACTGCAACGACCAGCGGGAGCTCTCATTCTCGTCGTCATATGAGCTGAAACGGACGGGCCCCTGGTCCGGCGTCAATGACACCTCGAACCGGTCCAGCGGAATAGAGAGGCCGCCGCCGCAGGCCTTGACGTACGCCTCCTTGCGCGTCCAGCACGCAAAGAACGCCCTGGCTTGCTCGTGAGGAGGCAGCTCCCTGAGAGACTCAGCCTCGTTGTGGGAGAAGAAACGCTCGGCGATCTGCGTGTATTCAATATCGTGACGAATGTGCTCGAGGTCGACTCCGATTTCGCCTGCCAACGTAACGCCGACCAGCGCGAAACCCTCTGAATGACTGACGTTGAATTTCAGTCCCACGGCCTCAGCGCTTGCAGACAGGAATGGCTTGCCCTGCGGGTTGTACTTGAACTCGATCTCCTTCGGGAGCAAGTCCAGGTAGGGCGCGAGTATCTCCCGGAGCGCGCCGCGACACACTACGAAGCGGTCACGGTCTCTCTTGAAGCGGAATTTTTCGGATTTAACAAGCTCATCTTTGCTGAGGATTTCGAGACAATGGCGGGCGCGTGAGTCGTCCCCGTCCAGAGCAAGCCGCCAGACATGTACCTCGTCTCCGTCGAAACTCGAGGCACCATCCCGAACAGGCCGAAAGACGACGGCCGAGTCGCACCGACCCGTCGAAAATACGGCCATGTCCCAGTCATTATGTTCTTTAGTGCCGATCATATCTTCGCATGACTCGGACTCATCAAAGACGGCTCCCCTGTAAACGTAGATGCCCACACCGTAAGAATCTCGAAGAGGTATTCCTGACTCCACAACAGGGTGAAGGTATGGTCCGAATGGGCTATGTACTTGACGTTCAGCTCCCCGACCCGCTCCCCTAGTGCGGCGTTCAGGTAGTCCAGGCTCCAGTCCCATTCGCTGCAGACCACGACCATCCCCTTCAGCCGACTGTTGAGCGCAAGCAGCCTCTCACCTCTTTCCTCCCCTTCCTGGGACGCCTGGCCTCTCTGGGGCGCAAGAGCCCGCAGCTGTTGAAGGCCCGTATGAAGTATCTTTCTGAATCCAACCTGGCCCTTGAGGACCTTGACCCAGCTTCTGCGGTTGGAGGCGCCCACCCTGCCGTAGTAGCGCATCCGGGCACGGCTGCCATAGGCGCTGCCGGGCTTTTCGCCAAAGCTGCGGGGATTCATCAGGACGGCGCCGACGACGCGCTCGTCGGCATCGGCAGTCTCAAAGGAAGCGACCGCTCCCGAGCAGATGCCCATCAGAATGAATTGCCTCACGCCTCTGGTCGCCTCAAGGTAGTCCATGGCCTCCTGCGCCTCGAGAATCGAGCTCCTCTCGAAGGGAACGCCGTCCATGCGAACGCCGCTGTCTCCAATTCCGGAAAAGTCGAACCGAAGACTCGTGAAACCCAGCCTCGCCATGAGCCTCGCTATCTTGACGTATATCGCGCTCGGTCCCACGTTGTGTAGTAGGCCGGAGTTCAGCAGTATCACGGCAACGCGGTCGCCACGGTCCTCGTAGGTCTCCGGGTCCGTGACGACACCGACCAGCGACCCACCCCTTCCGAATAGGACGGCCTCTTCCCTCATGACTGGTCCTCGGATACCCAGCGGACTATGGACTGAAGAATCTGATTGGGGACGAAGGTGGCGTTCAGGTCTTCGCTCAGAAGCTTGGGAGTGGGCGTGTGCTGGTAGACTACGTGAGCACCAGCGCTTTGAACTCGCGCGGCAAATTCCCGCCTATCCGGCTCCGTGCCGCTGTCGATGACAAGAACACTGTCAGCCGGTCTGCTCAGTGGATTGGAGGATTCTATCTCACTCAGCTCACTCAGCAGTTTCTCGGAGAATTCAAAGCCCAGGAGCTCTGTATGCGCGCCGTTCTGTGACCCGACATCCCTATCGGGGTTTCCATGTGTCCTCTCCAGCGCCTCGTGGGCGGCCCTTAGCTCGTCGACGTACTTCCGTCCGTCCATGACGGGGTCCCACAACACAGCTCGTCTCACCCCGCCTCTCTCCATCGCGTATCTCAATGCCAGGTAACCGCCTAGTCCCAGGCCAACCATACACACGTCATTCAGGCCACATCTAGCTCTGAGCTCCTCTACGGCGACTGAAACGTTGTCCGTCCAGACTGCAATGTTCGCATCTGCGAATTCTCCGCCAGAATCGCCACAACCGTAGTAATCGAACCTCAGCACTGGGAACCCGGCCCTTGAGAGACGCCGGGCCAGCTGACGAAAGGCCCGATGGGCGTAAACGTATTCCATCTCAACCGGATAACACATCACGACGCCGAAGCCCCCTATGGCCGTTCCCTGAGGCGCGTGATAGCAGCCGAACAGCCGCTCCGGGCCGTCGCCAAAATACATGGGCTCTATAGCCTCTACTGGCGCGCTCACATTCATTTCACTCACCTAGATTCAGCGGACATTTCCACGGCCTCCCAGGACCGTCGCCCTGACGGCGCCCATCAGGCGCCTGACCAGGGCAGGCCCCTCAGACTGCCGCTCGCCCCGCGTTCGCTCATCACATGACGACGCAAGCTGCCCCAGCGTCTGAAACACCAGCTCTCGCGGTTTTAGGTCGACTCCGAACCTCTTGTCTAGCCTGGCGATCACCTGCATGGACAACAAGGAGTGCCCACCCAGGTCAAAGAAGTTGTCGTAGACGCCGATCCCTCCCATGCCGAGCAGCTCCTGCCAGACCTCCGCGATGAAACGCTCGGTTGGAGTCCGAGGCTCCACCAGGCCCGTCGCGGACTCGTCGCGTATGGGGGCAATGGCCGGGAGCGCTTTTCGATCGACCTTGCCGTTGGGTGTCAGAGGAAGGGAATCGAGCATCACGAAGGCTGAAGGGACCATGTAGTCAGGCAGCTTCCGCCTCAGATTGTCCCGCAATTCGGACTCTGAAAATGCGGACCCATCAGCGGGAACAACGTATGCGACGAGCCGTTGGTCTTCGGGACCGTATTCCCGGATGCATACCACCGCCTCGCCAACGGACGCATCTTGCCCGAGTACCGATTCGATCTCGCCCAACTCTATGCGAAAACCTCGGAGCTTGACCTGGTTATCCGTCCGGCCAAGATACTGGATGCTTCCATCGGCCAGGTACTTTCCCAGGTCGCCCGTCATGTAGAGTCGCGACGCCGAATCCGCTCCCAAAGGGTCGGAAATAAACCTCTCCTCGGTCAATTCCGGCCGGCCGAGATAGCCCCGTGCCAGCCCGTCGCCGCCGATGTAGATATGGCCCGACACGCCAACGGGGACGGGCTGCAGGTTGGCGTCGAGAATATGCATTCGCGTATTCGCGATCGGCCTACCTATCGGCACCGGACCTTCGCCGGGCTCAACCCTCTGTATTGCCGACCAGATGGTCGTCTCGGTGGGGCCGTAGAGATTCCAGACCATTGCACCCGTGGCCAACAATCCGTCCGCCAGGTCCCGGGGCAAGGCATCGCCTCCGCAAAGTATCTTCAAGCCCGAATCGCCCTGCCACTCGGCCTGGAACAGCATCCTCCAGGTGGCCGGCGTCGCCTGCATGATGGTCGCGCGGGATGTGGCAAGCCTAACTGCCAGGCCGGCGCCGTCGGACGCCTCCTCTCGGCTGGCGATCACGACACGAGCGCCCACCGTCAGCGGCAGCAACAGCTCCAGGCTGGCGATGTCGAAGGAGAGCGTAGTGACGGCCAGCAACGTATCGCCCTCTGAGATACCCGGCTCTTCGGCGAAAGACCTCAGGCAGTTCGCCAGTGCGCAGTGAGTCACTTGGACGCCCTTTGGCCGCCCGGTCGAGCCCGACGTATAGATTACGTAGGCCAGATTTTCGGCTCCGACCATACTCGAAGGGTTGGCGTCGCTCTCATTGCCGATATCTCGGGAATCGATATCCATGCAAACGACGTGGCCAACGTTGTCGGGCAACGCCTCGCACAGGTTGGAATGTGTCAGCACGACCCGGACATGGGCGTCGCGCAACATGAACTCAAGTCGCTCGGCGGGACAGGCGGGGTCCAAGGGGAGGTATGCGCCGCCGGCCTTCATTACTCCCAGCATGCCCACGACCATATCCAGCGAACGCTCGAGGTTGACGCCCACCAGGACCTCGGACCGCACGCCGAGCTTCTTCAGGTGATGGGCCAGTCGGTTGGCGCGACGGTCCAGCTCCCTGTGGGTCAGCCGCGCCTCTCCGAATTCGACGGCCACCGCGTCCGGGGTGGACTCGACCTGCGACTCGAATATCCGATGGACCAGCGCTGCAGAGGGGTAATCAACGCGAGTGTCGTTCCACTCCTCGACTATCTTGCGGCGCTCCCCCTTCGTTAGCAGGGGCAGCCTGGAGATGCGGAGCGTTGGTTCGGCAACGATGCCCTCGAGAAGGACCCGATACTGATCGAGCATCCTGTCGATAGTTGAAGAGTGAAAAGGTCGGTGTTGTAAGTGACCGAGGTCGTCAAGCGGTCTTCGGTCTCGGTGACGCTCAGCGTCAGGTCGAATGGCGTGCCTCTCGATTCTATCTCCAGAGCCGATACCGTCAGCCCGGCCAGCTCGAACTCCTCCCTGGGGGTATTCTGCAGGGCGAACATCACCTGGAAGAGGGGATGGCGGCTCGGATCCCTCTTGGGCTGCAACGCCTCCACCAGCTTCTCGAAGGGGATGTCCTGATTTGCGTACGCGTCGACGGCATGCCGACGGACCCTGCCCAGAAGCTCAACGAACGTGGGGTCGCCGGCAAGGTCTGTCCTAAGCACCAGGTTGTTGACGAAGAAGCCGATGAGCGGCTCGGTCTCCGCATGCTTGCGCCCCGCTATCGGCGAGCCGACCACGATGTCCTCCTGGCCCGTATACCGAAATAGCAGTGTGTCGAACGCCGCCAGCAGGGTCATGAACAGGGTCGCCCCTTCTTGGCGGCTCAGCGCCTTCAAGGAGTCCGACAGGGCCGCGGGAAGCAAGAGCGACCTACGCATGCCCCCGTAGGTCTGCTCGGCAGGCCGTGGGCGGTCCGTGGGAAGGTCCAACGTAGGCGCGGCGTCCGCGAGCCGGTCCTCCCAGTACGCGAGCTGCGAGTCCAGCACCTCTCCCCGTAGCCAATCTCTCTGCCACTGAGAATAGTCCGAGTATTGAATCGGCAGGTCGCCCAGCGGCGACGTCCGTCCTTCGCGATAAGCGGCATAGAGCGCAGACAGCTCCCGA
This sequence comes from Chloroflexota bacterium, assembly GCA_022565015.1. Classification (GTDB taxonomy): domain Bacteria; phylum Chloroflexota; class Dehalococcoidia; order Lucifugimonadales; family JADFKI01; genus JADFKI01. The sequence continues at coordinate 8,228 of JADFKI010000053.1, read as the reverse complement.
GTCAGAACGCCTGTTGACCAGCCGTCAGAGGCTATGTGGTGCGTCGTGAGGAGCAGAACGTGCTCCCGTAAATCGAGCCTAATTAGGACCGCCCGCAGCGTCAGGTCCTTGGACAGGTCAAAGCGCCGGCGGGCCTCCTCGGACATCACTCGCTGAAGATCGTGCTCACGATCGGCGCCTGAAACGTCGGTCATATCGATTACGGGCAGATCGATGGAACAGCCGTCCGCAACGACCTGCGTGGGGATTCCGTCTATCGATACGTATCGAGTCCGCATCACCTCGTGGCGCGCTATAATCTCGTTCAGGCTTCTCCGCAAGGCGGCTACGTTTAGCTGGCCTCGCATATGCATCGCCTTGGGCATGTTGTATGCAGGGCTGTCGGGCTCCAATTGGGCCAGAAACCAGAGCCGCTGCTGGGCAAAGGACAGCGGAATATTTCCCGTATCCGCTCGCCTGGGGATGACTCCGACCGCGACGTCGTCGGCCCCCCTCTTCATGAGCTCTCGCTCCAGAAGTGCGCGCTTCTCCGGGGAGAGACCAGCTATTCTTCTGCTCAGGTCATCCATTGCGCCCCCCGTTCGGCTCAACTGACGCAGACGGGTTTTCCGGTCGGGTCTTCCGAATAACCACGCTTCTGATCATCCTCAGGTCGTTCGACGTCACGGCTCCCGTAACCAGCACGAGAAACACATAAACGGACCCGCCGAGCACCATTTGAAGAATGTCACCTAGACCCACGATTCTGAACCCCAGGACGGCGAGGACCATCAGTCCGCCGCTACCGGCCGCCTTTAGAAACAGGACGATGAGGGAGCGGTTTATCAGCCCCTTCGGCATGATCCAGAGGCCGATCGCCACCATCAGGACTTCCGTCATGAATGTGGTCATTGCGACGCCTATACCGCCGTTCCCGTACCTCTCTTGAAAAATGGGGGCAAACACGATGTTCAGCAGTACGTTCAAGGAAACGGTGGCCAGCAGGCCGTAGGTCCACGCCTTTTGCCTGTCTATCGCGATTGCCACAGTCCCGATAATCACCAGGAACGCGGTCGCGGGTATCGTGAGGGCCAGAATCGTGAGCAGCGGCACCGAGTTCTGAAACTCATCCGGATATGGCAACCTATCGATGATCACGCCGGAAAACAGGCTAACTCCGAAGGATATCGGGATGATGGCGATGGCCACGACCGCGAGGCTCTTCTGCGCCATGGCGATCGCGGCCCGTCCGTCCGTGGCATAGACGCGCGAAAGCGTTGGCAGAAGCGCCGCCGTGAAGACCATCGGCAGCATGTCTATCGTGCCGTATATCTGATTGGCCGCGGCGTACCAGCCGACGACGCTGTCATCGGTAAAGAGACGCAGAATTACCATATCGGTGTGGTTGTAGATGCTTAGAAGCACCCCCATCAAAATGAACGGCAGTCCCCCTTTCACAAGGGTCTTTATCTGGGAGACCTCGAGCCTCAAGCCAACGGAGACGCGGCGTGGCACGTATATCAGGTTCAGCGCCAGCCCGAACGCAGCCGCACCGAGCAGCACGAGGGCGTAGCCGATGACGCCGAACCCCTGCACCAGCACGGTCACACCGGCTACGACGACAATGAGCTTGCTTAGCACCTCCACCGTGGCCGGCCACTTCAGGTTTTCCAGTCCCATGAGGATGGAGTTGCCCAGGCCCATGAACGAATTGACGACGATCGTCGCCGCCGCTATCCACATCACGCGCCTTGAAATCTCCGTGTCGGTAACGAACTGGGAGATGATAATAATCGAGGCCAGCGTCACCAGGGACATGATGGCCCGCAAAGCGATCGCAGAGCCCAGATAGGTCGAGATTACGGCGTGGTTTCTGGCGATCTCTTTGACCAGGAATCTGCCGACCCCCATAGTCAGGAGGGTAATAAAGAGTGCCGCCGTCGAAGTGGCAAACGCCAGCTGCCCGAGCCCTTCGGCTCCCAGATATCTTGGCAGAAACAGAATCAGGACCGCGCTCAAAAGCCATAGGATGAGCCGCCGCACGAGCATGACCAGACTGTTGCTGACAACAATCTGTGAATCCGTGGCCGGTGCCGACAGACGGGACTCAATCACGTTATGTGTCGATGCAGGTATCTCCTGAAATCCTTTCTAGGCCCGCTAGCCTGTTGCCGACGCGCCGGTCGCTGGTAGTTTTGCGAGGCCGATTGCCTTTTCTCTTGTCAACGATTCAAGATCGGTGGGCGGAGAATCGCCGGCCGAAGAACGCAGCTGCTAATAGCTGCCGCCTCTGACATAGCCGATCAACCGCCGCGACGCTCGATTCCCCAGGAGCCGATAGTAGACACCCGAAACCTTGAGTCGCCACAGAAGCGAGCTGTTTTTCGTCCTGGCAGAGTTGACGCGACTCAGATTGAAGAGCGTATGCTCCTCTTGCTCGATGCCGATGGCGGCGGAATAACCGGCCTGCATTACCATATCGTGTAGCATCGGGGTCGATTGGCCGTAGGGATAGCAGAAGACGTTGATTTCGGACCCGGTCAACGCCTCCAGGGCCGACTTGGACTCCACAAGCTCCTACCACACCTCGGTATCGTCCAGCCCGGTCAGGGCTCTGTGTGTCAGGGTGTGAGAGCCGTATGTGATCCCGTGTCGCGCCATCTCCCGGATTTCGTCCGTTCCCAGAAGCGGGCTGGCAATCGTGTCCGAGTCTCGGTCCCACTCATTGGTCCCTCCGATATTGGAGGTCACCAACATGATGGAGGCCTTGAGCCCGTACTTCTTCAAAACCGGGAAGGCATGCGTGTAGTTATCCATGTACCCGTCGTCGAACGTGATGACCACGGGCTTGGCCCAGGGCCATTCACCGTCGGCCGTCGCACGCGCCACATCTTCGACCGAGATAACCTGGAACCGCCGATCGCACAGGTACTTCATGTGGGCCTCGAACTCGGAGGCGGTGACGCAGAGACGATAGGGGTCTGGTGCGTCCACCCGATCGACCACGCGGTGATACATGAGGATCGGAAGCCACGGGACCCTCCGGTCCTGAACAGCGTTTTTCAGACTGGCTTGCAACTCGTCACTTTACCTTTCGCGTTACTACGGGGTCCGGCTCACGGATCAGTCGGCGGGAGCCGCTAGAATTCGTTGAGCGCATCGGAGTCGCGGTCGCCGAAGGACGCAGGATGCATGAGAGACTCGTACACCTCACGGATCTCCTCGGCCATTCTTCCTTCGTTGAATCTCTGCTCCACCCATTGGCGAGCCCTCTCGCTAAGGGCGCTGCGTAGCTTGGGACACTTGACCAGGGAAACGATGCTTTCCGCTAGCTGTTCGGCATTGCCGCGCGTCACGAGAATGCCGGTACCATCCGTGACGATCTCGGATATCGCACGAGACCCGAAACCGATGACAGGCTTGCCGGAGGCCATGGCTTCCAGTGCCACGAGCCCGAAGGCCTCGTCCTCGGCCAGTGCGGAGACGACGATATCAGCGGCGGCGTTGACCTCAGGTATGTCGGTCCTCGGCGCGGCAAAAATCACAGTATCGGTCAGGTCGTGTCGAGAGCAGTAATCCCTCAACTGCTCCACGTATGTCCTTCCGTCGGGCAGTCTGGCAGGATCGGTCCAGCCGACGATGAGCGCCTTGATATCGGGAACCGTCCTTTTCACTGAAACCAGAGCGTCCAGCAGTTGCTGCTGCCCCTTCTCCTCCGTGATCCTGCCGACAGCTACTATCAGAGGAGTCCCGGACTCGATGCCAAACTCGCGACGGATGCGCGACCCATCGACGGCGGGGTGAAACGCGTCCAGATCGACGACAGGTCTGACGGTCCACGTCTTGGCAGGGTCCAGTCCGAATTCTACGAACCTCGACCTTATGTAGTCGGAATTGGCGATGACGGCGTCGGCACGACGAAGCGCCCACGCTACGCCCAGCCTCCTGGGCATGTTGCGGTCCAGGTTCCAGACGTGAGCGTATATCACCAGCTTTGACCGACTCAAGCACGACAATATGAGGGCGAGGATTACGGCGCGAGGCTCGGACGTGGAGTGAATAATGTCGATTCGCCCCCGCCTGATGAACCAGAGGAGCCTTAGAATGCTGACCAGGGCCGGGACGTGCGACAGGGCCTGGACCGCGCGGCTCAGCACTCCGAAGCCGTTGAAGTAGGCCCTGCCCAGGTAGAACTTGCTGATGCACACGTGCTCGAGCCGGGCGAATTTGGCAGCGGAATCCCCCAAGCTGTTAGTCGCAACGAAAAGATCGAAGCGGTCGGGGTCCAGATGCTTCAATATCTGAAAATGGACCTGCATCGGAGAGCCAAAGAATTCCGACGTGTTCGTAAACAGAACACGGATCTTTCGGGCCATGCCATGCTTGCCGTTGTTCTTTTCCGCTGTCAGTGTCTGAACCGCCACGAGCCTCGTCCCAAATTTCTGGTCTTCAGCTTAATTGACACATTCCTACGGCATTGTTTTCCAGAATCGAGTTACCCCAAAATAGAGGGCAAAGCACCACGAGTAGCCTTCACGTCCGTCCAATAGCCGTCCGACGACAACGCTTAGAAACGCTGTCCTGCATTCGTCCCGTATTTTGAATCCGTGGATAATTCACTCTTCTGTCACTAGATTATTCGATTTGTCGGTACTTTCGTCAGATACAAACCTACGGCAGCGGATAACACGAACTAAGTAATCTTGCTTATGGAAAATCTCGCGGGTGGGGCTCTCGGTTCGTGGGACGCGCCGGCGAACGCCATATGCGATGGCGGGCTCACAGGGCGACGTCAAATCTTGCTCAGCTCTCACGTCGAGGGGAAAGAGGACCGTTTTGACTTAGGAGAACAACGCCTCGTCGGCCTCTAGTGCCAACGGGGCCAATGCTCAGAGGCGGGCGCAGGCCGCCGGCCGCCCCGACTGGTGTATATGAATCCGTACGTGACTCATTGGCCGGAGAGCCGGAAACTGGTAGTCCATTCGGAGCCCTTCGAGGAGCCGGGCGGCCTAGTCCTTTTGGCTTGGAAGCCGTGGGAGGCCCGACAATTCAGACATTTATCACGAGCAGGTCTGTGTGTGGGCTATCGCATGCGTCCTTGCGGACCGGCGTCGGGCCATAGCTATCTCAATGGGGCGCGACTATCTGTCGCCAACACGCCTCAAGCCGGATGGAGCACTTATCTCGCGCTCGACGCATACGCGGGGCGGGCGTCGCCGGAACCTCAATCGACGAGGGCGATTGCGGAAAGCTCCACCTTCAGCTTTGGATGTGCGGCGAGCCGCGTAACCTCGATGGTTGCCGTACCTGGGCGATGATCGCCGAAATACGCCCACCAGACGTCGTTGAGCTGGTCCTGCTCATTGATGTCGGTAAGATAGCGAGTCACCTGGACGATGTCGCTGAACGTGGCGTCGCACGCGTCCAGGGCCTTTTTCACGTTCTCCAAAGCCATGCGGGCCTGCTCCGCCGCGTCTTCCGGGATGTCGTCAAACTCCGACTCTATATGCGGATGATGGTGGTAAGGGTTGGCGGCGGTCACTCCCGCGAGAAACAGCAGGGACCCGCCAGTGGCCTTTATCGCCGGTGCGTAGGGAAGGTTCATGGACGTGTCGGCCCCTCTTGTGTGTATGACCTCGATCTTCTTCGCCATTCTGTTCTCCTATCCGTTCGTAGGTGTTGGGTATCGCATGACCGCAAGGCCGCCTTGCCAACGAGACATCTCCGAGAGGGCACCGTGTAACATACACTGGGGTCGTGCATGAGCTCTGGCAGGCAATCAGATTTCGGATCATGCCTAATAAGACCCTATCCGAAAACCTTAATTTGACGTTATACGGTCCTACGACAGTGCCCTCCGCAGCGGCGGTCCGATGGATCCGACTCCGAAGATATTCCTCATAGGAGTCGGAGAGTCCGGAGATATACACTCCTAGGAGTCGGACAGGACGAACGGAAGATTGTCCGTTCGTGGTGAGCTTGTCGAACCATTCGTGACAGTTTTCGGATAGGCTCTAACCAATCGATGTCCTCGTTTGACATCTTACGGAGGGGATAATACCATCTTCAGTTGTCGATCCCCTATTGCGATACACCAGAATTCAACTGAGGAAGTGAAATGGCGATTAAACTTTCGAGAATCGGCCACGCGGCGCTCAGGGTCAAGGACATGGAGTCCGCAAGGAAATTCTACACTGAGGTTTTGGGCTTTGACATCGTTGAGGAAGACCCGGACCACGGCGGGTGCTTCATGCGCCTGTCATCCGCTCAAAGCACTGACGGCCACTCACTTGACCTGGTTGGCGTCGAAGACCCCGAAACCGCCCTTCCACCCCCCGGCAGCAACGGCGTCGGCTTCGTTCACATCGCGATCAAGGTCGACAGCTTCGAGGACATGAGGGACGCCTATGATCACCTGAAGGACCACGGAGTCGCGGTCGACCGCCTGATCGAGCATGCGAATCAGCGCAGCATGTACTTCACGGACCCGGACGGCAACGGTCTGGAGATCTATTACGAGTATCCCACATCCAGGGAGCTGTTCGATCGTGGGCGTGGAGACAGGGATTTCATCTTTTCCTTTGACGACCCAATTCCGCCCTGGGCGACCAAGGTCCCGGACGACTGGGACCCTGAGACGACGGCCGACAGGTACCATCGAGGCACGGACTCGAGAATGAGGTCCTAGGGGACCAGATCATCGTGCGCCGCGTTGCCTTTCATGAAACGCACACCTACTCTACCTTAGATTAAAGTCGCCGCTTTCCCCCACGCGCGGCTCGAGTGTGGACGTCTGCATACACGCGAAAATCACTCGACGTAGTGCGGCATCACCTCGGTCGAGAACAGCTCCACGGAGCGCATCGCCTGCTCGTGCGTGAGGTTCCCCCATTGAAATGAGCAGACCAGGTAGTTGGCGCCGGTCTTGACGTAGTCGTCCATGTACTCGCGGACCGTTTCCGGCGAACCGGCCAGTACGCCAAAACCGGCGCCGGTCGTTCCCCCGGCATCGCCCAGGGCCCCGCGTTGCCGACGCTCCAGGCTCTCCAGCGAGACGTCCAGGTCACGCCGAGCCTCGCGGGGAGGGAGGTTCGCGGGTCGGGTCCTCGCGTTATCTCCGAGGAACTGAACGAGCCCGCGCTTTTCCGCCTCAAGGCGTCGCGGAGTGCCAAGGTTCCAGCGGTACTCCTCCCACGCGGGCCTGGCGACGGACGCCGCCTCCTCATCGGTATCCGCTACGTAAAGGTGAACGACAAGCCCGATCTTGGGCTCTGTTCCCGCGGTCGTACGTGCGCCCTTGCCCTGGTGCTTCTCCCAGAGCTCGTGATAACGCTCGACGTTGGCCCTGAAGCCGTCCAGGGTGCCCACGATGATGGTGTTCATGCCGTTGATGGCGGCGGTCTCGACGTTCCGCATGTACCAGAACGGTGGATAGGGACTCTGCACCGGCCTTAGGCGCATCGGCAGCCTATCGAATTTGTAGAACGTGCCCTCGTAGGTCAGCTCATCGTGGCTGAGTCCCTCTTTGACGACCTCGAGCGTCTCTATATAGCGGGCCTGGTTTACCTCCACATCGGAGTCCTGTCCCCAGAAGAAGGCCTCGAGCACGCCGCCTCGACCGACTCCGATCTCCATCCTGCCGTTGCAAAGGTTGTCGACCATGCATATCTCTTCGATAAGCCGAAGGGGATGATGCAGCGGAAGGACGTACACGCATGGGGCCAGCTTGATCCTCTCCGTGCGTTGGGTCGCCGCCCCCAAGAAGACGTTCTGAGACGGAGCCAGGCTGTGGACGGCGGGCGTGTGATGCTCGGCAAGGTGGTATGCGTAGAATCCGGCGGACTCCAGCCGCTCTAACAGGACCAGTCTTTCCCGGTAGATCTGCTCCACGCCGAGCCCCGGCACGGGTTCTATATGGTCAAAGACGCCAAACTGAAACGTAATTTTTTAGCTCCCTCCACAAGGCGGCGCGTTATTCACTGCGGGCGTCGCAGCGTTCCTCATTTTTGGGCTGCCCACAGCCTAAGGGAACGCGGGGATTACCTCTTTGCCGAACAGCTTGATCGACTTCTCGACCACACTCGCCGACATGCTGCCGAACACGTGCTGCGCGCAGAAGACGTCGTGCCCTATCAGGTCGCGCTGCTCCTGCATCTTCCTGATCACCGTGTCCGGACTTCCGACCAGGGCGATGCCGTTGTCGATCCAGAAGTCGTAGGACGTGCTCCTCTCTCGAAAAATCCGGCGAA
>JADFKI010000287.1 GCA_022565015.1 Chloroflexota bacterium | reverse complement strand
GGGATCTGTGCCCAGATGTCATTCTTATGGACCTCCAGATGCCAGAGATGGACGGCGTCCAGGCGATCAGGGAGATCAAAACGCAGTCTCCTGAGATCGGTATCATCATTCTCACGACCTACGACACCGATGATTACATCTTCACCGGAATAGAGGCGGGAGCTCGAGGTTATCTCCTCAAGGACTCGCCTCCAGCCCAGGTGCTCGAGGCCATCAGGGCGGTGCACAGGGGTGATTCCCTCATTCAGCCCAGCGTAGCCACAAGAGTACTCGACAGGGTAAGTCAACAGGCTCATGGCACAGCGCCAGAGCAGGTGTTATCCACCAGGGAGACGGAGGTGCTCCAGCTCATATCAACGGGTGCCGCCAACAAGGAGATCGCCGCTCAGCTCCTTATAGGGGAGAGCACGGTCAAGACCCACGTAATCCACATCTTCAACAAGCTGGGAGTCAAGGGGCGGACCGAGGCCGCGGTCGAGGCCGCCAGGCGAGGCATCATTAAGCTTTAACTACCCGACTGCCGACTAACGCATCCATCAAGAGGTTGACCCCAGGGTCAACCTCTTGTCATTTATGAATTCGATGATATGGAGGATTTCGGCGTTGTCCGCTGACTCTAGCATATGTGGAGATAGAAGCCGCACTCGTCGATCAGTAAGAGGAAACGCACGATGATCCTGTTTAAGTCCTGCCCCAGATGCTCGGGAGACCGGGTGAGCGAAAGCGATGCCTATGGGCCCTATATCTTGTGCCTCGTTTGTGGTCACATGGCGTACTCGGAATCGGTCAATCCGGTCGAGACCGCCAGGGCTCGGAAGACGGGGTAGCGGGAACATGTTTCGGGTCTTGATAGCAGACGACTCCGCCGCTGTAAGGGAAGGGTTGATCTCGCTGCTCGGCGGCCATCCACAATTTGAGATCGTTGGTGGAGCCGCCGATGGACTGGAAGCTGTACAGATGACGCATCAACTGACCCCTGACCTCGTCATTATGGACGCCCAGATGCCCCGCCTCGACGGTATCGAAGCAACTAGGCGCATCAAACGAGCCTTTCCTATGGTAGGGATCTTGTTCTTCAGCGTCTTCATCGAATACGTCGAAGCAGGACTCGCCGCCGGAGCCGACGGCTACCTGCCCAAAGATTGCGAGCCGGACCAACTCATTGCGATGGCTTCCGAGATAGTAACCGGGATTAGAAGCAAAGCTGAGGAACGCAAAAGGAGATAGACATGGCTGAAGGATTCGCTATGGTCATGAACGGGCAAGAGTCGCATAGGTCGTTGGATGAGACATTCTCCACGATCATCGAAGATTACTCTAGGCAGGCCTACAACGTCGCTCTGGGCATCCTTCGCAAGCCGGAGGATGCCGAGGACGTCGTCCAAGAAGCCTTTCTGTCGGCCTATCGAGCCTTCGGGGCGTTCAAGGGCCAGTCGAAGGTGTCGACCTGGCTCCACCGCATCGTGGTCAACGCCTGTCTGATGAAGATTCGCAAGGACAAGAATCGGGCCAAGTACCTGACGGATACCGGCTACGATGACGTGGCTGTACGAGACTGGACCTCAGATCCGGAGGCAGTGACGCTAAACGGCGACCTCCGCGGGATCATTGACGAGGGTCTGAGCCTGCTCTCTTCCGACTTGAGGTCGGCGCTCGTACTTCGAGACAAACAGGAGCTCTCGAACGAGGAGGCCGCCGAGGTGCTGAATATAAGCGTTTCGGCGTTCAAGTCGCGGCTGCACAGAGGTCGCGTTCTTCTTCGCAAATACACGGAAGGGCGCGTCTGACGATAGGTATCTTGAGGCTGTAGCCGAATCAGTCATTTGCCACACAACCGCTTCGCCATGACTCAACCGTCCATAGCAATTAACGGGATGCACACACATAGATAGACTAATACACAGGTTGGGGGAGTATGAAAGATGATTTTCTACAATCACGAATTCATCACAATCGTAGAATTCAACAAGCGAATTTCAAGAATCTTAGCATGGGAAATTGAAATCAAAAAATGAATTCCCTCATTTTAAAGATGGCCGGATTAGCAAAGTATCATAAGGAGCAGTGCAATCGAAACAGCCGTAATGACCATTACGACAGAGGACAGTGTTCCGTTTACCAGTGCACGCGCAAGGAGGCTTCCATGTGAAAGCAAAGCTATCCAGAGTGCGGGCAAGGACGAAGTCACGAACATTTTGATGGAGAGAAGCCCGCGACTGGGACTAGGAGGCTAAATTCCATAGATATCGGATCAGCATTAAAACCTCAGATGGAAAGGAGGGAGACCATGAGTAACATACCTACTAACGAAGTGTTGAGGGCCCAAGCGTCCGCCTCTTCAAGCATCATCAAGGTTGCCGGAGTGTTGTGGTTCGCGGCGTTCATGATCGTCATGATCGCGTCGATCGCTTTCCTCGTTGCAGCCGCGACGGCCGGCGACTACTACGCCAATAGCAAGGCGGTCCGCGATGCGGCCGAAGCCGGCAGTAGCGTACTCTCGCAGTTTGGCAGCATATCGGCCGTTGTAGACTGGGCCCTGCCGTTAGCCTTCGTCGGGATCGCGACGTTCATAGCGGGTTTTGGCTTTGCCTTCGTAAACATTCTTCGAAACGTAAGGCTGCGAGGCAACACCATGGCGGCGGCGCTGCCTGAGCTTAAGGCGCGGAAGAGCAACAGCTAATTCAGATCGTTATATAAAAATCTTATCTTAGGGTAGGAGAGGAGAATAGGTAATGGCAACAAGAACAGCAAGTAACGACATCGTCTTCTCCCAGTCACAGCTCCCGGTCGATGTAACGGGAATGCAGTCGATGGCGAGTAAGATGTGGGCGCCGTTCCTCATCATGGGGTTCATGGTTGTAGTGGTGTCCTTCATCATCGGTATAGTCAATTCGGGAATAGCCAGTAGCTACTTCGAGTTTTCGAAGCTGGCGAGGGAGGCCGCCACTACAGGACAGACCTTAGCGACCCAGAAAGCCTGGCTGGAGTCCGTCACGATATGGCTACCCGCCTTCAAGTTCCTGGGCGTCGGCATGCTCCTGGGCGGCGTAACTTTCCTATTGGCGACCATCCTTGGCGCACTTAGGACCGGCGGTGGTAGGGTGCAAGAGGCGTTGGGCGTTGAAGTGAGGATAATCAGGCCTCCGATGATGGCGAAGGTCTTCCCGATGTTCATGATGATGGGTATGATGATTCTAATAGTGGGGCTAATCATCGCTATAGTGACCGCGACCCTGTCTTACGGCTACTGGAACCACTCTATAGCCGCCCAGTTGAATCCGGCACTCGAAGGAAGCGGCCTACTGGCCAACCTGGGTACGATCAATACAGTCAAGCTTTGGCTGGAGCCGCTCAAGTTCGTTGGAATGGCTTCCCTCTTCACCGGCATCGGCCTGGCGCTGGCGACGATAGTTCGCGTTCTTCGCTGGCAGTCCAGCCGGCTCTGGGATCTCCTTTCTTAGGCAAAAGCGATCTCAGGGCGCACGAAGGGGCTGGCATTTTGGGGCCGGCCCCTTCTGTTTTGGTTCCGCACGTTGATCTGATTCGCTTCTGACTTACGCGTCAGAAAATACAGAATCGAAACCCTGTAATTCATTGAACCTTTTCCTGGAATAGTCCCAATATGTATGGGCCACCGCTGAATCCGCGCGTGGCCAAGATTGTAGACAGGGTGAACCTGCATTGCACGTCAACCAGAAAACCGTTCCGGTCATTGCCATATTCCTGGTCGTGACGCTCGTGGCAATGGCTTGCCAACGGCCGTCCGTCGCAAGGGGCGATGGGTCTCTGGCCCTCTCTCAAAACTCACCGGTTCCCACGGCCACCATCACGCCGATACGCCGGGCAACGAACACACCGATACCCAGACTCAAGCTGACCGCGATCGCGGCGCTGGTGCCGGCTTCCACATCAACGAAAACTCCATTACCCGGCACGGAGGCGCCCTCGATAGATGTCCTGGAGTTGGAGGTGAGCCCCGCATTGACTGTCGAGCCCACGGCGATCAGCGCTCTTGGCCCAGAGGTTGCGCCTACCGCTACGAGTAGCCCGGAGCCCGAGCCTACCGCTACCAGAACGCGGACGCCCCGCCCGACCGCGACCAAGACTTCGTCGCCGACTCCACGGGCTACGGCCACACAGACGACCACGCCGGAGCCCACTGCCACGAATACGCCCGTGCCGGAGCCGACCGCGACAATCACTCCGACACCGGAGCCGACCCCGACCCTTACGCCGACTCCCGTGCCTTGCAGTGTGTTCGAGCCGGAGGCCGACCTTAGTGGATGTGACCTTCGCGGCGAGAAGCTGAGAAATCTTGACCTGACGGGAGCGGACCTGAGGAATGCCAGGCTATCGAACGTAAACCTATCGGACGTCGTATTAAGCGGCGCCGACC
>JADFKI010000286.1 GCA_022565015.1 Chloroflexota bacterium | reverse complement strand
TTTAGAGTCTTCCTTTCGGTTCCTAATTGGAATGACTATAAGATCAATTCAGTCCCGTGTGCGCCAAGGCCGACGACTTGAGTGATCTTATCGCAGACACTCGTCACCGGTGGCAGAACACCTTTGGCCATCCAAAGCCTAATGATTTCGTCCGCGCTACCTCCGCCTGGTTCACAAGGTATCCCAAATCAGTGGTACCGCTACCCGCAATCGGGACACTGAAGCTCGAACAGAGACCTACTCGATTAAATGCCGCTTCAATACGTCCTCGTCGAACTCGACGCCGAGACCCGGTCCTGTTGGCGGAATGATGTAGCCGTTTTCGAACACAAGAGGTTCTTTGAAGATTGTTTTGTGGAGCGGCCCCTGGTTCGCCTCCTGGATGAGGAAGTTCGGCGAGCAGGTGTCGACCTGAATTGCGGCGGCAGCGGCTATTGGTCCGCAGTACATATGGGGCGCGATCATCGCGTAGTGGGTCTCGGCAATGCCGGCGATCTTCTTCGCCTCCGTTATCCCGCCGCACTGTCCGACATCCAACTGGATGATCTGCGCAGCCTTCTTTTCAAGCACCTGCGCGAACTCGTACTTCGTAACCAGTCGCTCGCCGCTGGCTATGGGAATGCTCGTGTGGGCAGCGACTCTAGCCATCTCATCGATGTTCTCGGGTGGGACGGGCTCCTCGAACCAGAAGGGGTGGTACGGTTCGAGATAATCGGCGACGCGGATCGCGCTATAAGTCGTTAGCTGACCGTGAGTCCCGATTCCGACCTCCATCTTGTTTCCGACGGCGTCTCGAATGCTTTCGAATATCTTCGCCGCGTTTTCGATCTCCCACAGTGGAATGTCCCTCGGTATAGGGTACAGCGGCATGAACGGGTCGAGCTTGCAGGCTGAGTTGCCTTCTTCGAGTAGCTGTGCCGCAATCTCTCCCGCTCGTTCGGGATTCTCTCGAAAGCCGCCTTCGGGCATGTAAGCGTAGGCCCGGAGCTTGTCGTGGTACTTGCCGCCCAGGAGATTGTAGATGGGCTGGTTCGTCGCCTTGCCGACGATGTCCCACAGCGCCATTTCTATCGCACTAATCACCGGAGTCGCCTGGAGGCTCGGATGGCGGAAGTCATGTCGAGCCCCGTACATGCGGTCCCAGATCTTCTCGATGTCAAAGGGGTTCTCTCCGATGACGTACAGGTGCGCCATCTCTTCAATCAGGCTGATCTGGGACTTCAGGTCGCCCAGTCTACTCGAGTAGGTATTTCCGGTTATACGCTCGCCAAGCCCGACAATGCCTTCGTCGGTTGCAATTTCCAGGAACAACAGGTATCTGCCGCCCCTGTACGGCGGGTCGTTTTCAACGACCATCGTCTTGATATCAACAACTTTCAATGTAAGCTCCTGACCTTAATACTCCAAGTGGTGCGCCCAGATTTTTCCCAGACGGAATCCAGTGAATCATAGGCGCCATTGTGAGACAACACAGACTCTATTACTGCCTTCTGAGGCTGTCAACCGCCGCCGACCGTAAATGGAGCCAACTTCATGGGAGGTCTATGGGCTGTCGTGCGTGCCCTGACCGAGCGTGCCATTGCCCTATTTACTAATGGATATCGCAGTTTAGCAAAACAAACAACATTTGACATAAATTGCGAAGTCGTGTAATATCCATGACCTCTTAGGAATTGACGTTAAGATTCCCACAAATTGGGACTAACGTTCAGGGCTGTCTCCGACGGCAGCCGCCACGGATGCGCGTTCGGCGGGATGAACTGCCCGTGACTGAATCCGGAGCGGTCGCCTAGTGTAGGGAGAGACCGATGAAATCGACGTCGTTCAAGTTCGCCATTCTGGCCCTGCTGGTCCTGACGATCGGCATATTCGATCTGGGCAATGCGCCGACGACGCTTGCCGACGATCCACCTCCCTTCGTGTCTCTCCCAGGTCAAGCCGCGACACCATCGAGGGCTCAGCAGTCCAAAAAAGAGAGCTCGAAGATCAGCTCGGTCATTCGAGGGGTGCTGCGAGACCTCAAGGCGACCGGAATTACCCGGAGCAACGGACAGGCCGAAGACTTTTTGCCCTTTTCAAGGGAAAAGGTCCTGCGCGTGAGCGCGATCGGCGATATCCAGGCATACATATTTGTAGAAGAGTCCGGCGAGGACGAAATCGAATCGCTGGAGAAGCTCGGAGCCAGGGTAGAAATAGTCAATCAAGACCACAATATCGTGCAGGCCTGGATTCCCTTCGACAAGGTCGAGCCCATGGCGGAGCTGGGTATCGTCAGAAAAATTCGGACGCCGGACTACGCGTTTACGCGAGCCGGTACCGTCACCACCGAGGGAGACCAGATCCTGAACTCTGACGATGTTCGGGACCTGCTAGGAATCACAGGGGCGGGGACGAAGATTGGGGTGATTTCTGATGGAGTGCACTCTCGCTCAGTCGCCCAGGCGACCGGCGACCTTCCGGGCTCCATCGAAATCAATCCCTCATTACCAGGGGTAATTGAACCGTTATTTCCTGGCGATGGTGATGAGGGTACAGCCATGCTGGAGATCATTCACGACATCGCGCCCAACGCATCTCTTGCGTTCTCGGGCTTCCAGACCTCTGGAAATTTTACCACTCTCGATATGGTCAACTCCGTTAATTTCCTGGCCAACGATGCCTTCGGCGGGACGGGCGCGGACATCATTGTGGATGACTTAGGCTTCTTCTTTGAGCCCTTTTTTGAAGATGGGATTGTCGCGCAGGCCGTTCAGAACGTAGTCGACAACGGGACCATCTACGTCTCGGCAGCGGGCAACGACGCGAATACCCATTACGAAGGTGATTATTTGGAAAATGGCGACTTCCTGCATGACTTTGAGGGCGGTGATACGGGAATGTCGGTCACGGTAGCGTCTGGGGGATTGTTCTTACCGGTCCTCCAGTGGAATGACAAGTTCGGCCTCTCAGACCAAGACTACGACCTCGCTGCATGCTTTCCTGGCTTCACGCCTAATTCGGAAATTCTTGGAGATGTAGAGGACATAAACGACGTTTGTTTCTTTGGTGAGGAAGAGCAAGATGGAAACGATGACCCTTTCGAATTCCTAGCATTGACAAACAATGGAACAGAAGCCGCAGATATTGATCTCTTTGTAATCGCATTTTCCGTCGATGAAGTCCGACTTCTCGAATTGTATGTCTTTGGAAATGTGTCTGTTAACGAACACAACGTCTCGGCGGGCAGCGTGTTCGGCCACCCGGCCGTGCCCCGCGCTATCGCAGTCGGGGCGATCGATGCAGGTGACCCAGGGCACGACACTATAGAGCCCTTCAGCTCTCGAGGCCCGTCGGAAATCTTTTTCCCATCCCCTGAAAGCAGGGACAAGCCCGACCTTGCCGCCATCGACGGCGTCTCGGTTACCGGCGCGGGCGGCTTTTCGAACCCCTTCTTCGGGACGTCCGCCTCTGCTCCGCACGTCGCGGGTATAGCCGCGCTGCTCCTGCAGGCCATTCGCGTAGATCAGCCGGGCATATCCAAGGTCGATGCCGCCACACAGGTCTTCGACACCCTTCTAGGTACAGCCGTGGATCTCGGCAGTGCCGGATTTGACACAACATTCGGAGCGGGCAGGGTAGACGCGCTGACCGCAGTCCAGGCTACCGGGGTCTCTCTCTCGCCCCTTACGGTTGACTCGACGGGGGACGTTGGAGACGACAATCTTGCGGACCTTCTCTGCGACGACGGGTCGGGTAAATGCACCTTGCGAGCGGCGATCGAACAGGCCAACTTCAACGTAGGGGCCGACCTCATCGGATTTAACATACCTGGGGCAGGCCCTCACACCATTCAGCCGGCATCTGCCCTGCCGACCATCACCGACCCGGTGATCATAGATGGCTACACACAGCCGGGGGCAAGCCCTAATACCAACGGCCCGGGCCTGGGCCTGAACACGGTGCTCAAGATCGAATTGGACGGGACAAACGCTGGAGCGGGGGCAGATGGCCTGACGATAACGGGAGGGGACAGTACGGTGCGCGGCCTGGTAATCAACCGTTTCAATAGTGAATTTGGAAACAACATTCTCTTACGGTCCCAGGGAGGAAACGTAATAGAAGGTAACTTCCTGGGCACAGATGTCACAGGGACCGTTGGTCTGGGGTCCGTTGGGTTGGCCAATGGTGGCTCCGGGGTGTATATCGGGTCTCCTAATAATCTCATAGGCGGCACTTCGGCGGCAGCACGCAACGTCATCTCGGGAAACAGATTTGGTGTACGGCACGCTGAGAGCACTGCGACAGGGAACTTGGTGCAAGGGAATCTTATCGGCACCGACCTCACGGGCACGGCCGCGTTGGGGAATACCGAGGGGGTGCATTTTCAGATTAGTGCCTCCAACAACACGGTTGGAGGGACGACACCAGAAGCACGCA
>JADFKI010000052.1 GCA_022565015.1 Chloroflexota bacterium | reverse complement strand
TCTATCGTGAAGTCTTCCTCCCGGACCATGCTGGGAACGACCCTCGATATTCGAACGTACTCCTGGGGTGACTGTTCAGAGGGTCCACTGATTATGAGCGGGGTGCGGGCTTCGTCGATGAGGATGTTATCGACTTCGTCGACGATGGCGTAGTTGAGGGGGCGCTGGACTCGCCGGTCGAGTTCGGGGACCATGTTGTCCCTGAGGTAGTCGAACCCGAACTCGTTGTTGGTGCCGTACGTAATATCGGCTCGGTAGGCATCTCGTCGCTCAACGGGTCTCAGGAACTCCATTCCCAGATCGTCGTTTTCATATGATGTGTCGAAGGCGTAGGAGACGTCGTGCTGGAGAATGCCCACCGACACATCAAGAAGCTCGAATATGGCACCCATCCACTGTGCGTCTCGACGTGCCAGGTAGTCGTTCACCGTGACCAGGTGAACCCCTTTACCGTCCAGAGAATTCAGATACGCTGCCAACGTCGAGACCAGCGTTTTACCTTCACCGGTTCTCATCTCGGCGATTTGACCGCGTTGCAGCACCGCGCCGCCCATGATCTGAACATCATAGTGCCGCTGGCCAAGCGTGCGTTTGGCAGCTTCTCGCACCAGAGCGAATGCCTCTGCCATCAGGTCTTCAGGGTCTGCACCCTGGGATATCTCTGTCCTATATTCCCAGGTCTTTTCGCGGAGCTGCTCGTCGGTCAGTCCCTCGAATTCAGACTCCAGCGCGTTGACGTCGTTTACGATAGGCGTCAGCTTCTTGATGACTTTATCATCAGCGCTACCGAATAATTTCGAAATTTGCTTGAGCATTGAATTCACATCCCTTTCACGGCAATCCCATCCACTGGAAAATCAGTCCGCAGTCCCCTTAATTATACCAGCTTTGCCGTAAATCCAAACCCACGTGCCGTTCCAATTGACATTTCCTGGTCGACAATGGATTGCGCGAACACAGTCGCCTCGCACTGCATTTTCGATTATTCGAACATTGCTCCCACCGACATCCCGCTGTGTATGCGGTGGATCGCTTCTCCCAGCGTAGCGGCCACAGACAGCACTTTTATCTTTGACCCCATCTTTTCGGGCGGAATCGGCAGAGTGTCGGTGACGACGAGTTCCTTGATTTCACTGTTCTCGATTACTTCGACCGCTCGTCCCGACAGGACGGGGTGGGTCACACAGCAGTAGATGTCTCCGGCACCATTTTTTTTGAGAGCTTGGGCGGTCGCGATTACCGTACCGCCGCTGCCGATCTCGTCATCGACAATCAGAGCGGTCTTGCCTTCAACGTCGCCTATGACATTAGCCGATTCTACCCTATCCTCGTTGCCGATGCGATGCTTCTCCACGATGGCAAAGGGCATATCCAGAATCTTTGACGTATCGTCGGCGCGTTCGGCTGCGCCCACGTCCGGGGCCGTCACGACCAGGTTGGTCAGTCCCTTGTCGGCGTAGTAATTGGCCAGCATGGGCACGGTGGTTAGCTCGTCGACTGGGATATTGAAGAACCCCTGAATTTGTCCGGCGTGAAGGTCGACGGTGAGCAGCCGATCTGCTCCCGCCACTGAGATCAGATTGGCGACGAGACGCGCTGTGATCGGAACGCGGGGTTGGTCCTTTTTGTCACTGCGCCCGTAGGCGTAGTAAGGCACCACGGCGGTTATCCGCCCAGCCGACGCACGCCGCGCCGCGTCGATCATAATCAGCAGCTCCATGATGTGGTCGTTTACCGGGGCGGCGATCGGCTGAACGAGAAATACGTCGCGCTCTCGAATATTCTCCAGGATGCGGACGAAGGTGTTGTCGTTGCTGAACTTGAAGACCTCGCACGCCCCGAGAGAGATTCCCAGGTAGGCGCAGATATCTTCCGCCAGGCGTGGATTTGCGTTGCCGGTGAAAACCTTCAGGTCTTCGAAGGTGGGCATGGCACTCCTTGAAAATGAGCTCCGCAGCGATATGGCGGGGTTTAAGGTGCACTCCAACCTGCGGTATTTCAGGCGTGGGGATTATAGCATAACGGCGTGTCTCCGACGTGTTCGGGCCTTCCGGAATCCTCATGTACGACCCCGTCTTTTCGAACGCTCGGTTGGGAGGCGTCGGATCTGTATGGCGTCGGCGGTCGGTCACCCGATATAATCCTCTTCATCAAGTCGTCTCTAGGATAGCTAATTGGGCCTGCAACCGTCGAACGATCTTCCGGAGTTCCCGAAGCTCAGGGCCGTAGAACCTCAATGGGTCGAACACGAAGGCCAGTCCTACCTGTACCTGCGGGACCCTCTGGGCCTGGCGGACAACTACGTTCTCGTACCTCAGACCCTGGCCCCGCTGCTGGCGCTGTGCGACGGCTCACGCGACCTCGCCGCGCTGGGACCGGCATATTCGCTTCGCGTCGGGTTCAAGCTGCCCGACCACCGCATTCGGGACATAGTCACCCAGCTGGATGAGGCCCTGCTGCTGGAGAACGGCTCGTATGTTTCCGCCGTGGACCGCGCGCTGGTGGAGTATCGAGATTTGCCCAGCCGCCCACCTTCCCACGCCGGCGCGGTCTATCCCGGCGACGTCGACGAACTGACCTCGACGTTCGCAGATTATTGCGCGAAGGTGCCTGTGGAAAAGGGTGTGGAGCCCTCGCAAGGTTCGCTGGTCGGAATGGTCTGTCCGCATATCGACTACGCCCGCGGGCACCTGACATACGCGGAGCTCTGGCAGCGAGCCGAGCCTTACCTGGACGAGGTGGAGCTGGCGATAATACTGGGTACGGACCACTCCGGCGGCCTGGGTATGCTGACCCCAACCCGTCAGAGCTATGCCACACCCCACGGCGTGCTGCCTACCGATATCGAAATCGTCGACGGACTCGCGGAGTCGCTCGGCAGAGACAGGGCCTTCGCCGAGGAGCTCCACCACACGAAAGAGCACTCGATCGAGCTGGCGGTAGTCTGGTTCCACCACTTCCTGAAAGGAAGGCAATGCCCCATTGTGCCGGTGCTCTGCGGCTCATTCCACGACTATATCGTCGGCCAGGGAAGCCCGTCGGACGACGAGTGCATTGGCGCGGCACTGGACTACCTTGGAGAGGCGATGTACGGCAAGAAGGTCCTGGTGATTGCGGCGGCCGACCTCGCTCATATGGGCCCGGCCTTCGGAGACACGCTTCCATTGGACCCGATCGCCCGAGCCAGGCTGGCGGCGGACGACGGTGAGTCGGTAAAGGACATATTGAGGTGCGACGCCGAGTCCTTCCTGGAGAGGTCTCGTGGAGAAGGGGACGCCCGCAGAATATGCGGCCTGTCCCCGATATACCTGATGCTCAAGCTGCTGGAAGGCGCCAGGGGCGAGTCTCTGGGATATGACCAGTGCCCCGCCGACGCTGAGAACGGCTCCATAGTCTCGATCGTCGGAGCGCTGCTGTACGACCAGAAGTAAGCTGGACTTTGTACATTCCAATTGCGCCTCACACGAAGGCGTATAGCTGATGGTCAGTAATCGGCACACTTTTTACATGTCGAGTTTGCGGGGCGGGTGCGGAAAGTCCTTGAACGATGAGATGGGTGTTTATGCGGCAGAGCGAAGGCACCATAATAAACCCGTTCGAATGCCCTCAAATTTAGGAAACTTCTTTGTACAAAGTCCAGCTTAGAGTCTATCCGAAAACTGTCGAAGGACCGTAAAACGTCCAAATGAGGTTTTCGGCTAGGCTCTAAGTCGGTCAGCCAAGATGTAGGGCCCCGGCTCCACGCAGGCTATCCTGCGGCTGCTCGTACCGTCATCGAGTCCAGCAGCTTGCGCGACGCCCTGGCCACGTCCTCGACGGCGGCCTCAAACGCGCTCTCGTTGGCTTGAGACGGCCTTCGGAAGCCGCTGATCTTACGAATGTACTGAAGTGCCGCCTCCCGCACCTCCTGGTCGGTGCCTTCCGCGTAGGGTCTACGCAGTGTCTTGATGCTTCTGCACATTTTCTTCTCCCTATGAGCCGGCGCCCGGAGCGCTAAGATGCGGCGTCATATTCCTGCGCGATTTCGTGGGCCGGGCCGGATCGGGCTAGTTGACCTTTTTGAATACGGCGTGCGAACGGTTGGTGGTGTGTGGTCGAATCTCTTTCGCCCAATCGCCCTTGTCCGACTGCTCCTTCCACTCGGCGGTCTCGGGAAGGTCCGGGGAGTCCATCTCGTAGAGCGCGAGATACCGGGCCATGCCCTCCTGGTCGGTGGACTCCAACTTGTACCTCTTGCAAGCGCTCAAGCCGGGCACATTCAGCAAATTGGGTACGTGCTGAGTATCGTAGATGCGATTGAACGCGTCTTCCTTGGCGTTCGGCACGTCCATCTGGACAAGATATAGATAGTCCCCCATGTTGATTTACCTCCCATGGATTGTTGGTCGAAGGCTCAGATGCCTTCTTTTATGCAGCCATGAGCGTACCACAAGAATGGCCGTTGCTTCGAGTGCTACATTACTGGACTGGCGCGCAACCACTCCCGTGAAGTTTCGTTTAATATTTAGATGGGCTGACGTGGTTGATCGAACGCTGGAATAACTCGCGGCGGCGGGCGTATGATCGTCTAAATGTCTTGCCAGCGCATATAATGGCGACGGAAAGCCTTCGAGTGGTCTCGGTATTCTTTCTGTTTGGGTTGAAGGCCGTCTGGGGCGGGAAGGCAGATTTATGGTTTATAATGTAAATTGGACGAAACTTCGGCCTCACACGGGCCGGCACAGTTGAACTGAGGGGCGGAATCACTAGATGCTAAAGACATTCACCAGGCTGCTTGGAGGCTCCAACGACAGCGCTCTCAAGAAGCTACAAGGTGCAGTAGAAGATATAAACGAGCTTGAGCCTGAGTTCGAGAAGCTTTCAGACTACGACCTCAGCGGACTCAAGGAAGAGTTCGCGGTCCGCATCGACAAAGGCGAGGACCTGGACGATATCCTTCCCGAGGCCTTTGCCGCGGTGCGAGAGGCCGGGAAGCGCACGCTGGGAATGCGCCAATTCGATGTGCAGCTGATCGGAGGCATAGCCCTTCACCAGGGAAAGATCGCTGAGATGCGCACCGGTGAGGGTAAGACTCTGGTCGCCACCCTGCCCGCCTACCTCAATGCCATTGGCGGCGAAGGCGTTCATCTGGTCACGGTCAACGACTACCTGGCGCGCCGCGACGCCCAATGGATGGGCGTCATATACGACCTGCTTGGCGTCAGTGTCGGCGTGTTGCAGCACGATGCGTCGTATATCTACGATGCAACATTGGAAGACGGCGAGCGAGGCATGGAGAAGCTGCGCCGGGTGGAGCGTAGCGAGGCGTACGCAGCCGACATAACCTACGGGACAAACAACGAGTTCGGGTTCGACTACCTGCGAGACAACATGGTCATAGATGTTGAGCAGAAAACACAGCGGCAGCGTAGCTTCGCCATCGTCGACGAGGTGGACAACATCCTCATCGACGAGGCGCGAACTCCCCTTATTATCAGCGGCCCGGCACAACAGTCGCCCAAGGAATACCAGAAGTTCTCCAGGCTCGTTCCGAATCTGAAACTGACCGATGACTACACCATCGACGAGAAGCACCGCACGGTGTCCCTCAGCAACGAGGGCATAACCAATCTGGAGCGGATGCTGAACGTCGAAAATCTATACGACCCCTCTAACTTCGACCTCGTTCACTTTGTCGAGAACGCCCTCAAGGCCCAGGCCATATTCTTTAGGGACCGCGAATATGTGGTCCAGGAC
Organism: Chloroflexota bacterium; assembly: GCA_022565015.1. Classification (GTDB taxonomy): domain Bacteria; phylum Chloroflexota; class Dehalococcoidia; order Lucifugimonadales; family JADFKI01; genus JADFKI01. The sequence continues at coordinate 10,306 of JADFKI010000052.1, read as the reverse complement.
GGCCAGGTCATTATCGTTGACGAGTTCACGGGACGCCTCATGGAGGGCAGACGTTACTCCGACGGCCTGCACCAGGCCCTGGAGGCAAAGGAGAACGTCCAGGTTCATCGAGAGTCTGTCACATACGCGACGATTACCCTGCAGAACTACTTCCGCCTGTACAAGAAGCTTTCGGGCATGACGGGCACCGCCTCGACTGAGGCCGAGGAGTTCTGGAAGATCTACAAGCTGGAAGTCGTGGAGATTCCCACGAACATGCCCATGATTCGCATAGACGATCGCGATCTGATCTACAAGGACGAGGCCTCCAAGTACAGGGCTGTCGTTAAAGATATCAAGGAGCGCAGCGCCAGAGGCCAGCCGGTCCTCGTAGGCACGACGGACATCGACAAGTCGGAGCTGCTTAGCGATCTGCTCAAACGCGAAGGCGTAGCCCACGAGGTGCTGAACGCCAAGCAGCACGAGCGAGAGGCGATCATAATCGACCAGGCGGGCCGTCCGGGCGCGGTCACGGTGGCGACCAACATGGCGGGTCGCGGCACCGACATCGTGCTGGGGGGAAACCCCGATAGCCTCGATATCTCCCGAGAGCAGTGGGAGGCCGACCACGGGAAGGTAATTGAGCAGGGCGGCCTCCAGATTGTCGGCACCGAGCGCCACGAGGCGAGGCGAATCGACAACCAGCTCCGAGGTCGTTCCGGCCGCCAGGGGGACCCCGGCCAGACTCGATTCTACGTAGCCCTGGATGACGAGCTGATGCGCCGTTTCGGCGGAGACACCATAAAGCGCTTCATGGATTGGGCCATCGAAGACGATACGGCCCTCGAAAGCAGAGCCATCAGCAAGGCCATCGAGGGCGCGCAGGTCAAGACCGAGTCACACCACTTCGACATGAGAAAGCATCTCGTCGAGTACGACGATGTAGTGAACACCCACCGCGACATAATCTACGGAGAGCGCGAAAAGATTCTCGGCGGAGCGGACTTGAAGTCCAATATCCAGGGTATGGTGGAAACCGCACTAACGGAGATATGCGACTCTTACATGGCGGACGTCCGCCCCGGCGATTGGGATACGGAGAGCATGCTCAGCGAGATCAGCGGCATAATGCCTCTGCCTCCCGACCTTTCTGACCCCGACGAGGTCCTTGATATGTCGCAGGAAGAGATCGTAGACTCCTTCCTGGAGGCGGCGTTAGAGCTGTACGATGAGGTGGAGTCGGAGATTACCGCCGAGACCATGCGCAGATTGGAGCGCCAGGTCATGCTGCGAGTCATCGACTCCTTGTGGGTGCAGCACTTGACCGCCATGGAGAACCTACGACAGGGCATCGGTCTTGAAGCGTTCGGTCAGCGGGACCCGCTGGTGATGTACAAGAAGCAGGGCCACGAGAAGTTCCAGGAGCTCCAGACCGGCATTCAGTTCGAAATCGTTCATGCAATCTTCAACATGGGCGGCATGGTCCAGTCCAACATCGCCGCCGGCAAGGGCAAGCGCGCCGTGCAGAAGGTGAGCGCGAAGAACACGAGCGTCATGGCAAATGTAGTCGGTGCCAAGAGAGAAAAAGTGCCCGCCGGAACGCAGAAAGTCGGGCGAAACGCCGCATGCCCCTGTGGTAGCGGCAAGAAGTACAAGAGGTGCCACGGCGCCTGAAACCGGCACGTCGTAAAAAGGTCAGAGAAGAGCAGAAATCGACATCCCGGCCCTGAGGGACAGTTCGGACCGCCTACGTTCTTGGGAGCCCCGTCGTGAACAACGGACAGATAGCCGAGGTCTTCGAAAACATAGCCGGCCTGCTGGAAATGCAGGGTGAGAAGGTCTTCACCATAAGGGCCTACCAGCGTGCGGCTCGTACCATCGAGCGCCTTCCCTCGGAGCTGGAAGACATGGTCCGCGAGGAGAAGGACTTGAAGGAGATCCCGGGCATCGGCAAGGCGATATCGGAGAAGATCGCCGAGCTGGTGAACACCAACGAGCTAGCCTATTACGATCGCCTCAAGGCCGAATTTCCTGAAGGCATCCTGGACCTCATGCAGATCCCGGGTCTCGGTCCCAAGACCACCAGAAGGCTGTGGAAAGAGCTGGACGTTACCTCCGTCGAGTCGCTGGAAGAGTCGATCAAGGACGGAAGGCTGGCCTCTCTGCCTCGCCTCGGAAAAAAGACGGCCGAGAACATCGCCAGGCAGATCAGTTTCGCTCGCACCAAGAGCCAGCGTATGCCCATCGCTCGCGCCATGCCAATCGCGACCCGAATCATCGAAGCTCTCCGAAGCCGGTGCCCAGGCATCCAGCAGATTCAATACGCCGGTAGCCTCCGAAGGTACGAGGAGACCATCGGCGACATCGACCTCGTCTGCACGTCCGGCAGTCCTCAAGAGGTCCTGGACGCCCTGGTAGCCTTGCCGAACGTCGTCGACGTGCTGGGCCACGGGGATACGAAGGCGTCCGTATATCTCAGCGACCGCATACAGATCGACCTGCGCGTCGTGGACGATCGACACTACGGCTCACTGATGCAGTATTTCACGGGGAATCTGCAACACAATATTCAGCTCAGGGACCACGCCAACTCCCTGGGGTTGTCCCTGAACGAGTACGGCCTTACTCACGTAGACGACGGCAAGCTGGAGGAGTTCGCGGACGAGGAGTCCCTCTATGAGAGACTGGGGCTTCAGTATGTGCCTCCTGAGCTTCGCACCGGCGTTTGGGAGATCCCGGCGGCATTGGAGCACCGCATACCAGGGCTGGTTGAAATTGCCGATATAAAGGGCGATCTGCATGACCATACGGACTGGAGCGATGGCCGCGACCCAATGGAAGTGATGGTCGCGGCGGCCATAGACAGAGGGCTACAGTACCTGGCCATAACCGACCACTCCGTGGGAAGAGGAATCGCCAACGGTCTCAGCATCGAACGGCTGAGCGAGCACATGAAGATGGTGCGGGACCTGGATGACCGAAATCCTGGCATCAGGCTTCTGTGCGGCACCGAGATGGACATTCGGGCCGACGGGACCCTGGACTACCCCGACTCCGTGCTCCAGGAGTTGGACTGGGTCGTAGCCTCCGTCCATTCGGCCATGGGACAGGACCGGCAGACGATGACCGAGCGGATCATCGCCGCCATGCGAAATCCATACGTGGACGTTGTCGGCCACCTCACCACGCGACTCATCGGGGAGCGGCAGCCCATAGAGGCCGACTTCGATGCGATTTTCAAGGCGGCCCTGGAAACGGGCACCGCCATGGAGATCAACGCCTCTCCCGAAAGGCTGGACCTCAAGGACTCGCACATAGCAAGGGCCAGGGAAATAGGTGTGCCTCTCGTCATCAACACCGATGCTCATACCGAGGAGTCTCTGGACAATGTGCATTATGGTATAGCGATGGCGCGTCGTGGCTGGTGCGAGCCTCACCACATCGTGAATACCTTGGAACTTCCGGAATTCCTGGAGTTCCTCGACACGCCGAAATCCGAGCGAATGAAGGTATTCCTTCGACATGCGTGAAACGGCAACATACGAAAGGGCCGAGCTCGTCTCGACCTCCGAGGCGCTGAGGGCGTTTAGGTCCTCCTTGGAAGAGGGCGTCGACTGGCCTACGGCGCTGTTGCAGGCCATAGCTGAATGGTCTACCCCCGAAGAGACCGTTGGCGATAGGGTCTACAGATATTTCATCGAAGGAGAGGCCTTCGACTGGCTTCTGCTCGCCGAGAGGCTGTTCGAGGCCGCGGACGTACTCATACCGGACGAAGACAAGGAGGCGCTGCTCTTCCAGGGAAGGTTCCCGGACTACTTCGAGAGTTCTCGCTTCAAGGAGCTCATTGGAATCGAGAAGTACCGAGGATACCTCAACTACTTCTACGGAGTGACCGTCGAGGAGGCGCTGCATCTAGCGTCGGAGAAAGAGGTCCATAAGCGCCAGCTCAGCAACGGAAACCGGTATCAAAACGATTTCTCGGAAGAGGCGTTGTCTCGGATATACAGGGAATCGCCCTGCGTTTTACTGCTCCAATTCCGACAGGACAAGGGTTACCCCGACGACGGAGAGCTCACGATGGAGCAGTCCACGGAGTTCAACTACTGGCTCTTCAAATACAGAATGAAGACCTCTGACAAAGCAAAGGTCGCCAGCGATACGAGGAAGGGCCTAAAGCAGCTTCACGAAATGATGGCATCTGACAAGGTAGGCATGATGGTTCCTTGAATCTCAGCCGTCTGCCTCCTCTCCCTGCATCTCCGTCTTGGCCTCGCTCACCAATTCCTCCGGCGTCTTGTAGCTCCTGAACATCGCATACAGCAGCGCGTTGTAAAGAAGCTTGGTCCCGGCCCCAAGTAGAAGCGGCGCACCAAGAAACGTGACCTGGGCTATTACGCCCGCTATGGACGGGCTTATCGTCTGGGCTATGTTCCGCCCGAGATTGGAAAGGCTCGCCATGGCTGTTCGCGACTCGGGGGCAACGATGGCCATCGTGTACGACTGTCTCGTGGGTATGTCCATCTCGTTGCAGAGCTCGTGCACCAGGAAGAAGAACACCGCCACCCACAGCTGCCCTGAGAGGGCCATCAGTATCACGAACATGTTGGACAGCGCCTGCGAAGACGCCATCGTGTTTATCAGGCCTATGCGGTTCGCGACCGGAGTCGCCAGCGAGACCGAAATCGCGTTTAGCATCTGACCGGCGAAGAATATCCCTGCGATTGAATACAGGTCCACGCCGAAGTGGTTCACGAACCAGAACGAAATGAAGCTGCGTATTATGAACCCGCCACCCATCGCATCCAGTGAAAACAGGCCCGCCATCTTCAGTATCAGCTTCCTGGATTCGTCATTCTCGAAGCTGCGCGTTGGGGACTTTCGGTCCTTTGGAAGGGCCTCCGCCTGTGGCGAAAGCCTGGAGTAGAGCACGATGCCACCCACGGCGATGACGGCATAGACCCCGAACATGATTTGAAACGATAGCTGTTCCCCTATATCGAGCCGGGACTGAAGCACCGCGGGCCCGGCGATGAGCAGTGCCCCGATGGCCCGCCCCAGGAAGGCGATGAGGTTGTACCAGCTGAAGACTAGAGTCCTCTGCGCCCCGTCGGTGGTCTCGGTGAGAATGGCGGTGTCCATAGACACAAATGCCGTGCGGTCCCCACCGGTCGCCGTAGTCATGGCGAATAGGCCGATGACAACCAGAAAGGCGACGCTGCCGTTTAGCGGCAACAGGATACCACCGAGCACCATCAGTGCGGACATCCCCACCAGCATTCGCTTGCGGCCGATGGCGTCGCCTCGCCAGGTTGCGACCAGGTTGGACAACGCTCCGCCCGCCATAATGCCGCTGATGACCATACCGGCCTGAATGGCGGAGAATTCCAGAAACGTAAGATAGACGCCGAGGAATATGCTGAGAAAACTGTAGTCCAGAGCACGGACGGAGGAGGCGGCGATAACCAGCTTGCCGTCCCGATTTAACCTGGGGAATACGCCTACTAACCTCAAGGCGTTAGCTGTGTACCTTGCGGGAGACCACGAAGATAATTGAGACAGGGGAATAGATATTAAGCAGCGCCCACCTACTCGTCTGGGAAATTGGCCGCGTCGCCTGTTTGCCCACGTCGCCGGTCCTGGCTCGCTGGCGGTCCGGGTGATGGTATGACAATACGCTCACCAAATCAAGCCGATCGTTAAACGCGAACCGCATGCCAAAACCTTCCGATTTATGGCCCATAAACTTCTATTCATAGACGCACCGGGTAGCTATGTTTATTGAACCTTTAAAACACAATGCATGACGCAGTCTTCTGTTGCATGCCATGCGTGACTTAAATATCCATTGATGGTGAATGGCCGTATAGGTCCAGGTTGAATGGGAATTGACCGGGAGCCGACCTTGAAAACATCATATTCCATACAGCTGACCCTCCTCGAAAGTCTGTACCTCTCGGACTCGCTGTCCATGTTTACTCAGGGCCCGCCCGACGTACTTTCCGAATCGGACTCTCCTCTTCCGGACTTGCTTCTCAAGATTGGCGCCGCGGTGTTGGAGACGGATAGGACCAAGGAACCAGTGGAAGTGGCCCTGGCCTTGAATGAGCTGTGGATCGTGAGAGAGGTCGCGAAATCTTCTGTCGTAGTCGGCAGCGAGCGAGTGGGGCTGAATCTCATTATTAAAGTGTATGAGGGGCTGAGGCATCTTGCCGCCGCCGCGGACGTGGACTCAGTCGTCGGTGCGCTCGGAGAGGTAAGTCGGAACGAGCCTGATAGACGGGATTACGAAGCGAAGCTGAGAGCGCTAAGTGGAAAAGGGGACCTCGAGTCAGGAGGTTGGAGCGATGATGAGACAGATTCTGAAAGCTCGAATGGACACAGGGCCGTCAACACCGACACGGGTAGAGCCCGTAACGACCCCAAGACCAATGCCTGAGCCGGCAAGGCGGTATCAGCCCGATCCCGACCACTGCCCAAGCCAGAGGGTGAGGACCGTCCGCAGAGTCAGGCGCGTGATCGAGCCCTAACGGAGGTTCCCGGATAATGCCCTACTACAACGTCAATCCGCACACCCTCTACCAGTCGTGCATCTCCGCCGACTGGGACTGGTCCCAGCGCGACGACCCCATGGTCCACGCTCGGGCATGGGTGGAGGCCGAGAACACGTACGAGGTCTGGAAGATCGTTCAGGACTGGTTCGGAATGATCGAATCGGGTGAGGCATCCAGCAGGTATCCCGACCCCTACTGGAAGGATGAGGACTACCCCGACAAGGCGCCGCTGACTCAGGATGTAGCAGATGAGTTCATCGAAGAGATGGACCAGGACTTCATGCTGGAGAAGAACCGTTTTCAGGGAAGGCTCGCACCCGAGTTCTCCAGGCTGCCGGCTCACGCTCGCATCGCCTTCGTGCAACAGGCATATGGGGTCATCAAGACCAGCGTCGAGATCAAGGCCGAAGCCGAGAGGCGCGTCGAGGAGGGCGAGACCTTCCCGCCCAAGGCCGCCGCATAGCGGCTATTCGGTACCGACATGCCAGGCAGCCGACACGGCGGTATATCGCACCTAACAGAGAGGGCGCCCCGACCAGTCGGGACGCCCTCTCCTCTTTTGTCTGCCTTGCCAGGGCCCGACATTCACAGGCGCGAGAGTATCTCGTCTATCCTGCCTTTGCGCTCTTCCAAACCCTCCAGCCTTAGCCTTTCCCGCTCCACCACCTCTTCGGGGGCCTTGGATAGGAACTGCTCATCGCTGAGTCTCCTGGTGAGGTTCTCGAAGCTGGCGTCGATATCGGAGCGCTCGTCGCTCAATCGCTCTCGCTCCTTTTGAAGGTCGACGAGTCCCCCCAGCGGAATGTTGACGGTCCCGGCCGAAAGCACGAGGGCCACGCTATCCGATTTCGCTTCCCCTTCATCCGAGGCGTAGGTGATGGGCTCCACGCGGGCCAGTGCTCGTATCATCTCCTCCTCCGCGCGGGTAACTTCGACGATCTCCCCCGACTCCACGACCGCCTCGAGGCGCTGATTCGGCTGGATTCTGAACTCGGCCCGCAGGTTGCGAATCGCCCTGACCAGCTCGATGGCCGTCCCAATCTCACTCTCCGCATCGGCGTCAAACAACGACGCGTCGACCTCGGGGTAGGCCGCCACGATCAGCGCGTCGGGCCGGTCCGGCTCCAGCGGAAGGTAGTCGCTCAGCGACTGCCACACCTCTTCGGTCACGAAGGGCATGAACGGATGCAGCAGCCGCAGGACGCGTTCCAGCACGTAGGCGAGGTACGGCAGAGGCGATGGGCCGTCGTCCGAGCGAACGCGGACCTTGGCCATCTCGATGTACCAGTCGCAGTACTCGCCCCACAGGAAGTCGTGGACCACACGCTGGGCCTCTCCGAACTGGTACTCCTCCATGTGCAGCTGGGTCTCGGATATCACCCTGTTAAGGCGGCTTATTATCCAGCGGTCCTGTCGGTGTATAGGCCGAGGTTCATGCCATCCGTCCAGGTTCGTCGCGTTCTCCAGGTTCAGCATCACGAACCTGGCCGAGTTCCACAGCTTGTTTGCAAAGTTCCGGCTGGACTCAAGCTTACGCTCGTCGAGACGCATGTTGTTGCCCGGCGAGTTGCCCGTCGTCAGTGCGAAACGAAGCGCGTCGGCGCCGTAGATGTCGATGAGCTCCAGCGGGTCGAGAACGTTGCCCTTGGTCTTGCTCATCTTCACGCCTTCGGGGTCGAGCACTAGGCCGTGCAGGTACACGGTATGAAACGGGTTCTCCCCCATGTTCTCGATGCCCATGACGATCATGCGGGCCACCCAGAAGAACAGGATGTCGTACCCCGTCTCCATGACTGACGTCGGATAGAAGTAGTCCAGGTCCTCGGTCTGCTCGGGCCAGCCCAGCGTCGAGTGGGTCCACAGTCCGGAGCTGAACCAGGTGTCCAGTACGTCGGGGTCGCGCTCAAGGTTGGCGGATTTGCAGTTGGGGCACGTCGACGGGTCGTCCATTTCGACGATGACCTCGTTGCAGTCCCGGCAGTACCAGACTGGAATCCGGTGCCCCCACCAGAGCTGGCGGCTGATGCACCAGTCGCGGATGTTGTCCATCCAGTTGAAATAGACCTTGGTGAAGTGCTCCGGAAGTATCCGTATATCGCCCTGAGCGACGGCGTCCCGCGCGGGCTTCGCCAGCGGCTCCATCTTCACGTACCACTGCAGCGTGACCAGCGGCTCGACGACCTCGTCGCAGCGGTCGCAGTGGCCCACGGAGTGCGTAAATGGCTCGACCTTTTCGAGTAGGCCGTCCTCTTCCAATTGCCGGACGATGTTTGGTCTGGCCTCGAACCTCTCCTGGCCGGCGTACGGACCGGCCTCGCTGTTCAAGGTCCCATCGAGCTCCATGATGTTGATGGTGGGGAGGCCGTTGCGTTGCCCGATCTCGAAGTCGGCGGGGTCGTGACCCGGCGTCACTTTGAGCGCACCCGTGCCGAACTCCGTCTCCACTGCCGCATCGCCGATTACGGGTATCGCGCGGCCAAGCACAGGCAGGATGACCTCCTTGCCGATAAAGCCCTCGTAGCGATCGTCTTCGGGATTCACTGCGACGGCGGTATCGCCGAGCAGGGTCTCCGGACGCGTCGTCGCGACGACCAGCTCACCGTCCTCGTCCTTGAGGCGGTACCTTATGTAGTACAGCTTGCCGGCCTCTTCCCGGTGCTTCACCTCGAGGTCCGACAGCGCCGTCCGACAGCGTGGGCACCAGCTGGTTATGCGCTCGCCGCGATATATCAGGCCCTTCTTAAAGAGGTTGACGAAGGTCGTCCGAACGGCCTTGCTGGGGCCTTCGTCCAGTGTGAAGCCGGTGCGGGTCCAGTCGCAGGACGCGCCCAGACGCTTCAGCTGCTCGTATATCGTGCCGCCGTACTCGTCGACCCACTGCCACACCCGCTCGACGAATTTTTCCCTCCCCAGATCGTGGCGTGTAATTCCGTCGGACGCCAGGGCCCGCTCGACGACCACCTGCGTGGCTATGCCCGCGTGGTCGCTGCCGGGAAGAAACAGCGTGGGCTCCCCCTTCATGCGGTGCCAGCGAACCATGAGGTCTTCCAGGGCCGTCGTCAGCGCGTGGCCCATGTGCAGCGCGCCCGTGACGTTCGGCGGGGGCATGATAACGACGAAAGGCTTCTTAGACCGGTCGATTTCGGGAGTGAAGTAGCCGCCGTCCAGCCAGAACTGGTAGGTCCGCTGCTCCACCGCCTGCGGGTCGTAGGCCTTGGGGATCTCTCGTCGCGGTTTCGTCTGCGTCATGCCGTCCGTTCCTTGAGGTCGTCTATTGCCGATTCGATTTTCTCATTTTAGGGTTGTCCCTGAGACGCGTCAACGAAGCGGCGTGCCAAGAGCCCGCTGAATCCTTAGTAATTACCTCACAAGATGGTTCGACAGGCTCACCACGAACGGAGAGGGTTCTTTCTGCCCGTTCGTCCTGTCCGACTCCCAAATTCGAATATCGCCGGACTCCGCCGCTACGGAGAGCCTGTCGAAGGATGGTCCATTTTGGATAGACGTTTTGAGATAGTTACTTAGTCCACGAAGGACGTGTCACCAAAGGATCACAAGAAGAAACGCCGGGCGATTCTAGCCCGGCGTTTCTTTAGCTTTTCGGATAGCTGGATTTGTGGAGGAAGCGGCTGCCCTGGGTCCATGGGACCTCAGCCGTCAGCAATTCAAGTGATTGGCTTCAACCAGTATAAAGATAATTGCCGGCGACCATGTCCCTGTTGAGCCTGCGGTTCAGGTGCAGCCCTTCCAGGACGAACTCCAGCGCGGACGCGATC